>NZ_JBFTLQ010000034.1:0-74985 GCF_056396525.1 Cupriavidus sp. 05T41 | reverse complement strand
GCCCTGGGGCGAGCCGGTGGCGTTCGCGCAGGAGCCGTCGCCGCCGCAGCCGCGCCTGGAAGACGATGGCGGCGACACCCTGCGCATCGCATGGCCGGCCGCGGCCGCCGGTGGCGCAGGCGGCGCGGCCCAGGCCTACCGGCTGCAGATGGCGTCCGACGCGGCTTTCACCCGCATCGTGGCGGACGTGCGCAGCGAGACCAACGAGGCGCGCCTGCCGCGCCCGGGCAGCGGCAGCTACTTCGTGCGCGTGGGACGCGAGAGCCCTGGCGCCGCCACAGCCACCACTTCCGCCACTGCCGCCGGGCCGCATTTTTCCCCGCCCCAGCGCATCGAAGTGATGCAGTACGTGCGCGACGCACAAGGCCAGCCGGTGAGCACCGGCGCAGGCCTGCTCAACCGTGCCGACTGAACTGGCGCAACCGGCGGCGCGCGCCCGCACGCTGGGCCGCCTGCAGGCGCGTCTGCTGGCCGGCTACCAGCGCCGCACGCTGGTCGAGTGGGCCTTGCTGGGCGCGGCGGTGCTGGCGCTGGTGGTGGCCTGCGCCGTGCGCGGCTGGAGCGAGCGCGCCGACAAGGCGGTCTACGACCTTGCCGTCGCGGCCCAGCACCACGCGCCCGGCGACGACATCGTCATCGTCGCCATCGACGATCCCGGGATCTCCGCCATCGGCCGCTGGCCGTGGCGGCGCCACGTGCTGGCCAGCCTGATCGACCATATCGCCGCCGGCGTGCCGCGCGTGATCGGTGTCGACGTGATCCTCTCCGAGCCCGACCTGCTGCACCCCGGGGACGACCGCGCGCTGGCGCTGAGCATGGCGCGCGCCGGCAACGTGGTGCTGCCCGCGCTGGCGGAGCCCGGGCAGGGCGGCCTGCAGGTGCGCTATCCGCTGACCGGCCTGGGCAGCGCGGTGGGCCATATCAATATCGCGGTGGACCTGGACGGCGTCGCGCGCCAGGTATTCCTTCAGGAAGGGCTGCCGGGCCAGTTGCTCGATCACTTTTCCGCCGCGATGGTCGGCTTCGGCCGTCCGCCGCGGCCCGTGTCCGGCTACCGGCATGATCAGCAGCAGGATGCGCCGGACGCCGATGGCTGGCTGCATCGCTATCGCTTGCGCATTCCTTTCGCCGGCCCGCCCGGCACGTTCCGCCAGGTGCCGGTGCTCGACGTGCTCGACGGCAAGCTGCCGCCCGGCTTCTTCCACGGCAAGGCCGTGCTGGTCGGTGCCACCGCCAGCGGACTCGGCGATGTGTACCCCACTCCTGCCTCGCGCGACGGCCACGGCATGAGCGGCGTGGAGATCATCGCCAATGCCATGCAGACGCTCCAGCGCGACAGCGCCATCGTGGCCCTGCCGGCGCCATGGTTCTGGCTCGGCACGCTGCTGCCGGTGCTGCTGGCGGCGCTGGCCGCGCTGATGCTTACCCCGCGCAATGCGCTGCTGGTGACCGCGGGGCTGCTCGGTGGCACGCTGGGTGCGAGCCTGCTGCTGGTGGTGCTCGGCCACCTGTGGTTCGCGCCGGTCAGCGCCATGGCGGGCTGCGCCCTGCTGTACCCGCTGTGGAGCTGGCGCCGGCAGGAAGCGGCGCTGCAATTCCTCACCGATGAACTGGCGCAGCTGGAGCGGGAACCCGGCCTGCTGGCGATGGAGACGGACGAGGGCGAGGCCGCCGGGGCGCGGGGCCGCAACCTCGATACGCGCATGCGGGCGGTCTATCGCATGACCACGCGCCTGCGCGACCTGCGGCAGTTCCTCTCCGACGGGCTGGAAGGCCTGCCCGAGGCCACCGTGATCTGCGATCCGGCCGGACGCGTGCTGCTGGCCAACCGGCGTGGCTTGCTGCTGGCGCCGCGCACGCTTGCGACGCTGGCCGATGCGGCGGCGCCGCGCCCGCGCATCGGCGAGATGATCGACGAGGTGTTCGCGCAGCCCAAGGCCGGCCACGACTACTGGGAACAGTTGCGCAGCGCCTGGCCCGGCGGCGACAGCGCGCCGGCCCAGCCGGTCCAGGCCCCGCCCGGCGTGGAGCTGGAAGCGCGCGACCAGCATCCCATGCTGCTGCGCGGCGCGCCGCTGCGCAGCGACACCGGTGGCGTGGCCGGCCTCATCATCAGCGTAATCGACATCACCCAGGTACGCATGGCCGAGCGCCGCCGCGAGGAATCGCTGCGCTTCATCTCGCACGACATGCGCTCGCCGCAAGCCTCCATCCTCGCCCTGATCGAGCTGCAGCACGAAGCCGGCCGCGCGCTGCCGCAAGCGGCGCTGCTGGCCCGCATCGGTGACTACGCCAGCCGCACGCTGGAGCTGGCCGACGACTTCATCCGCCTGGCCCGGGCCGAGGCGCCGCACCTGAACTTCATCGAGGTCGACCTCGCCGGCGTGGTGCTGGACGCCACCGACGAGTTGTGGGCGCTGGCCAGCACCGCGCGCATCGAGCTGCGCCTGGCGTTGGAGGAAGAGCAGGCCATCGTGACGGCCGAGCCCGTGCTGCTGGTGCGCGCGATCGCCAACCTGGTGAGCAACGCCATCAAGTTCAGCCCGCCGCGCAGCACGGTCACGGTCAGGCTGTACCGCGTGCCGCAGGGCCTGGCGATCGACGTGGCCGACCAGGGCCGGGGTATTGCCGTGGAAGACCAGGGCCGCCTGTTCCAGCCCTTCGCGCGGCTGCGCGACAACGAGCGCGATGCGCCCGCTGGCAGCGGGCTGGGGCTGGTGTTCGTGAAGACGGTGGTGGAGCGGCACGGCGGCGAGGTGCGCCTGGCCAGCGCGGCCGGGGCGGGCGCGACGTTTACGATCGTGCTGCCCGCCTGAGCCGCCGGGCTTCGGGGGACAGGCTCAGCGCGCCGCCGTGGCCATGCCGGTGCGCGGCTCCTGCCCCTGCGAGGCCTGCGCGGCCTGTGCGGCAACGCGGCCATCCATCTGCCGGACCTTGCGCGCGGCGCGCCGTTCGTTTTCGTCCTGCAGCGTGACGCACAGCACGGTGAGCAGCGCGAACGCCACCATGCACAGCGCGAGATAGCCCAGCAGTCTGGTTCGGTCGGTTCGCATAGGGATGCCCTTCGTGATTAGCGCAGGATTCTAGGCGCGATGCACGAGGGCAATGTCAACAAATGCAAGGGCGGGAAGCCGCCGGCCGTCCGATGGTGTCGATCATTTCGATAACTTCGCTTCGGTAGCTTCGCTTCGATGACTTCGATCGTCTCGACAGTGTCCCTTACCCCAGCAAGGCGCGCGGCAAGTGCCCGCCGACCCAGTCCCGCTCCTGCTCGTAGGCGCGCGCGGCGCGCAGCACGGAGAGATCGCCGCGCGGCCTGCCGATCAGCTGCATGCCCATCGGCAATCCCTCGGCGCCGAATCCCACCGGCAAGCTGACCACCGGGCATCCCGACAGCGTCCAGGGACAGACCACCTCCATCCAGCGGTGATACGTATCCATCGCGCGTCCCGCTATCTGCTTCGGCCAGGTCGCGTTTACGTCGAAGGGAAACACTTGTGCCGTTGGCACCGCGATGTAGTCGAACGTCCCGAACACGCCGAGCAGCGCCTGGTACCAGGCGCTGCGCGCCACGCTGGCGGCATGGATATCGGCGGCGCCGAGCTTGAGCGCGCCTTCGATTTCCCAGATTGCCTCGGGCTTGAGCAAGGCGCGCCGGGCCGGGTCCTGGTAGTGGGGAAGCAGGCCGTGGCCCACCAGGAAGTGACGGTGCGCCAGCCAGACCTGCCACAGCTGCGCGGGCGGGAACGGCGCGGCGATGGCCTCCACCGCCACGCCGAACGCGGGGAAGGCCTTGAGCGCGTCTTCGCACAGCGCCAGGATGCCGGCCTCCATCGGCAGGTAGCCGTCCCAGTCGCCGAGCCAGGCCACGCGCTTGCCTTTGAGGTCCGCCGACAGGGCGCCGGCGACGTTGTCCGGCGTCAGCGCGGCCAGTTCGGGGTCTTGCGGCAGCGCCTGCGGCGTGCGCGCGTCCGCGCCGGACTGGGTGGCGAGCAGCAGCGCGAGATCGGCCACGGTGCGTGCCATCGGGCCTTCGGTGCCAAGCTGCGGCAGGAAAAGCTCGGGGCCGGGGCCGTAGGGCACGCGCCCGGCCGAGGGGCGCATGCCGTACACGTTGCAGAAGCCGGCCGGGTTGCGCAGCGAGCCGCCGAAGTCGCTGCCGTCGGCCACCGGCAGCATGCGCATGGCGAGGGCGGCCGCGGCGCCGCCGCTGCTGCCACCGGCGCTGCGGCTGGTGTCGTAGGGGTTGCGGGTGGCCCCGTAGACCGGGTTGAAGGTGTGCGAGCCCAGGCCGAACTCGGGGGTGTTGGTCTTGCCGATCAGCACCGCGCCGGCGGCGCGCGCGCGTTCGACCACGATGGCATCGGCCGTGGGCACGTTGTCGCGGAAGATGGGCGAGCCGAAGGTGGTGCGGATGCCGCGCGTGGCCGCCAGGTCCTTGGGGGCCTGCGGCATGCCGTGCATCCAGCCGGCGGAGCGCCCTTGCGCGAGCGCCTGGTCGCAGGCGTCGGCTTCCTGCAGGAGCACCTCGCGCTCGCGCAGCGCCACGATGGCATTGACCGCCGGGTTCACCCGCGCGATATGCTCCAGGTAGGCGTGCATGACTTCGCGGCTGGAGAGCCTGCGCGCATGTAGCTCGCGCGATAGCTGCAGGGCCGGCATGGCCACGATGGGATCGATGCGCTCGACGCTGCCTGCATTGCCTTCGGGGAATTGCATGGTCTGGTTCCTCGTGCCTGGGTGTGCGTGTACCGGCGCCAGTCTGTCATATCGGCGCCCTGCGTGACAGGCCCATGAGAGATCGATGGGAGACCCGCGCGCGGCGAGCCGCTGCGAGCATGCTACGATCCGCGCCTATCTCGGAGAATGAAGATGTCTTTTACTTGCCAGAACCAATCGTGCCGCACGCGCTGGGAAGAGGCGGATGTGACGATCAAGGATGAAGGCCAGGGCCTGCTGTTCCGCTGCCCGGTGTGCAATTCGCGCAACCCGGTGGTGCCGCAGCGCCAGCCGGACGGCAGCATCCGCTACCAGCAGCGCAACCGCTAAGGCCGGCGGCAGGACCGGCGGGCTCAGCCGCCCGCGCGCTTGACGGTCATGCCTTGCTGGCGCAGTTTCGCGATCACGGTGTCGCAGTGATCGCCCTGGATCTCGATCACGCCGTCCTTGACGGTGCCGCCCGATCCGCAAGCGGCCTTCAGCTCCTTGCCGAGCTGGGCCAGCGCCAGCGGCGCCAGCACCACGCCGCGCACCAGCGTCACTCCCTTGCCCTTGCGGCCCTTGGTTTCCCGCGATACCCGCACGATGCCGTCGCCCTGCGCGACCGTTTGCGCCTTGCCGCAGGTGCAGGCCGCCAGCGCATTGCCGCAGCCCGGGCACATGCGGCCGTGCTCGGTGGAATAGACGAGCGAACTGGCGGACTTGGGGGCGGGCATGACGGAATTCCTGGCGGGATGCGGGGCTGGCAGCGTACGCCAAGCCTGCCTTGCCCGCAAGATCCGGCGCGATCCGCGGGCTGGCGGATCACCGATACGGACGCGGGAAAGCAGATGGCCTTCGGTGCGTATCAAGTCGGGGGCGGGGGGAGAAGGGCTAAGCGCAGGGAAGGCGCTTGCGTCGGAACGACGAGCAGCCGTCATGCCACGGGCTGCCTTTACCGCGCCCTGCGGGGCGCATCAGCCGGCGGCGGGGGGATTCGGCCGGTGCCTGGCTAGCGGCCGGCGGGACTGCCGTAGAACGTGCCGGTGCGGGGGTTGGACACGATATAGGTGTTGCGCCGGGCCCAGGTCTGGGCCGCCATGAAGGCTTCGGGCTCGCGCTGGCTCCACTCGCTCGTCATCAGCGGCGCCGCTTCCTGCTCCGTGGTCATGTACACGACAGCCTTGTGCAGGGCCGCGCGGCCCTTGCCTCCCGGAATCGTAATGGTGCGAATCGTCACGCGCATTGTCGGGATCCTCCACGTTTCTGGTCGCCAGATTATGTCCGGTTCCGCAAGACAGTATCGTGACAGCGCAATGTCCGCGAAACTCAGGGACTTCTAGTCTACTTCGTCTGCAGGCCGGATTGCGCGTGTGTTGCGCACGCGCCGCATGCGATACCTGCCGCGGGGGCGTTTTCCGCACTCCGCAGCGCAATGTCACGGCCACCGCGTCCAGATCCGTGGCGAAAGGACAGTTGTCTCTACATTAGTCTCTACATTACAGGGGCAAGGAGGCAGCAGGACCCGAGGGCGCGCGCCGCGCATCCGCGGGTCAGGCCGCCGCCGCCGGCCGCGCTTTGAGCGGCACCCAGACCTCCACCACGCCGGTGCCCGCGGCCGGATCGAAATCCGCGCTGTAGCGCTCGAAGTCCGGTGCGCATGCCGTCTCCAGTCCGGACGCTGGCAGCCACTTCTGCCAGATTGCCAGGCAGGTCTGGACCAGCGTCGAAAGCGGCCCCGCATGCGTGAACACCGCGTAGTGCTGCGCCGCGAGCTCGATGCAGCGGTACGCCTCCTGCAGGCCGTCCAGGCTGCCCACTTCCACGCCGGCAATGTATTCAAAGCCGCCGTGTCCGTCCGGATTGCAGCAAACGCCGTAGGTCACGTAGCCCACCTGGCCCGGCACCTTGCCGATCTGCGGAATGAAGCGCTGCCAGAGTGCCGGGATGCCGCCGTTGGTCTCCAGCGTGAAGCGTCCTGCCTGGCCTGCGATCAGCAGAGGGCGGCCGGTTTCGAAGCGTGGCTGGGAAAGGTCTGCTGCCTTGGGGTCGGTCATGTGCAAGGGCTCCGCGATCGGGACTGCGTCAAAGGCCGTTCTTGTCGAGCGTAATGCCAAGTTCGCCCGCCATCTGCTCGAGCATGGCCTGCAGGCGAGCCACCTTTCCGGCCAGTTCCTTCTGCTCGGCCTTCATCGCCTCGAACTCGGAGGGCGGGATGGCTTCCTCGGTGGCGCCCTGCGCGCCGGCGGCATCGTCCACGCTGACCTCGCCGCACAGCAGATGCATCCAGCGGTGCTCGCGTCCGCCGGGCGCGCGAGCCAGCCTGACTACGCGCGGCGGCTCGGCGCTGGCGAGTTCGTCGAGGAAGACCTCGACCGACGAGATATCGGCGAAGGCGTGCAGGCGCGCGCTGTTCAGGCGCAACTCGGCTGCGGTCTGCGGGCCGCGCAGCAGCAGCGTGGCAAGCAGCGCGACGGACTGGCTGGGAATATTGAGCACGCGCTTCATGTTCTGCTCGAAGCGCGGCACGCGGCTGCTGCTGCCTTCCATCACCAGGCTCAGGCGCTTGAGGCCGTCGATGGCGGTAAGCACTTCGTCTTCGCTGGCGTTCATCACCGGCGCGCGCGCGGTCTTCTGGTTGCAGCCGGCGGTAAGCGCGTTGAGCGAGAGCGGGTAGGTGTCGGGCACGGTGTGCTGCTTTTCCAGCAGCACGGCCAGCACGCGTCCCTCGAGCTGGGTGAGGGCGCGCATGGGGGGGCGCGAGGGGGTGTCGGGGTTTGTGTCCATGGATGGCGTCGCTAGGTGAGGCTGCTTCGGGCCTGGCGGGCGGATACGCGTTGCGGGCCGGGAGCGGGTGGTTTGCGAGGCATATGATAGTCGCACGGGCCTGCCGCGGCTATGCGCGCGTGTACTACGCCGCCGCGTCTTCGCGCAGGGCCCTGGCGATCAGTGCCACGGCCGGCGTGATGGCGGGGGACGCGGATGATGCCGCCGCGGCATGGCGCGGCGTGATGAAGACCATCCGGCCGGACGGGAACGGTGCGCGCAGGCGCACCTTGCGCACCATCGACATGGCGCCGTAGTGCCGCGCCGCGCTGTCCGGCACCACCGCCAGGAAGCCGCTACCGGCGACCATCGACAGGCTGGTGTGGAAAGACATCGACTCGATATGCGGCACCGGCGGCAGTTGTCCGTCGTCGAGGAACGGCTGCTCGAAGATCTCGCGTGTATGGGTGCCGCGCGGCGGCAGGATCCACGGGCTTTCGTGCAGCGCGGCCAGGCTGACCTCGCGCCGCCTTGCGAGCGGATGGTCGGGCGCGCAGGCGATGGCCAGGTGTTCGTCCCACAGCGGGGCGATGTCCAGCCCTTGCGCGCCCTGCGCCTGCGCGTGTTCCGCGTCGCCGGTGCCGAGCCGCCCGACCGCGCAGTCGAGTTCGCCGCGCGCGAGCATGGCGAGCAGGCCGCTGACGGTGTGCTCGCGCACCTGCAGGCGCGGCAGTGTGCCTTGCCGGCTGAGCTTGGCGACCAGCCGCGGCAGCACGTTGACACCGACCAGCGGCAGCACGCCGATCCTGACCAGTGGCAGCTCCGGGCGCGTGGCGAGCGCTTCGCCGGCGGCGTCCAGCGCGCCCAGCGCGATGCGCAGGCGTTCAAGCGCGCGTTCGCCGGCGGCGCTCAGGCGGCCGCCACGCGTGGTGCGTTCGATCAGGGTGCAGCCGAATGCCTGTTCCAGTTCCTGCAGCATCTTGGTCACGGCCGGCTGGCTGATATGCAGCGATCCGGCGGCGGCCGTCAGCGAGCCGGAGCGCGCGACCAGGTCCAGCAGCCGCAGATGGCGGATGCGCAGGCGGTCGATACGGTTGGGCTGGGCGGCGGACGGAGCGGTGTTGCGGGGAATCGTGGCCATAACCATTCGTGATGGGATCTTCAAATCTGGATAATTGTCCAGAATGACTCGGCACGGCCACAATCGGGCAAAACCATGAAGGAGACCCGAGATGCAAGAGCCCCCACGCCGGCCGCGCCGCCTGCTGCTGAAGTCCCTGCTGGCGCTGCCCCTCGCGGCGGCCGCCGGCAGGCCTGCCGGCGCGCTTGCCGCCGACAGCTATCCATCCCGCCCGGTGCGGCTGGTGGTGCCGTACGCCGCCGGCGGCGGCCCCGATATCCAGGCCCGCAAGCTGGCCGAGGTGCTGGGCCGGGAGCTTGGACGGCCCATCGTGGTGGAGAACCGCGTCGGCGCGGGCGGCATCCTGGCGGCGGAGTTCGTGGCGCAGCAGCAGCCCGACGGCTATACCCTGCTGCTGGGCGCCTCCACCCACGTGGCGCAGAAGCTGCTGCAGCCGGGCGCGAAATTCGATCCGGCGGCGTTCACCCATGTCACGCGCACGGGCTCGAGCCCGGCGGTGCTGATCGTCAGCGCGGCCTCGCCCTATCGCACGGTCGGGGACCTCGTCGCCGCCGCGCGGCGCGCGCCGGGCACGCTGAACTACGCTTCGGGCGGCGTCGGCTCGGCCGCGCATATCTGCGGCGCGGCGTTCGCGGCGGCCACCGGCATCGACGTGCTCCACATCCCCTACAAGGGCTCGGTGGAGATCGTGCCGTCGCTGGTCAAGGGCGATACGCAGTTCGGCTTTCCGGTGGCGACCACCGCGGTGCCGCAGATCGCCAACGGCAAGGTGCGCGCGCTCGCGCTGACCTCGGCGCAGCGCAGCGCGGCCCTGCCGCAGGTGCCCACGCTGAATGAAGCGCTGGGCCGTGGCGATCTCGCGCTCGATGCATGGACCGGCATCTGGGCGCCAGCGGGCCTTCCCGCGCCGCTGGTGGCGCGCCTGCACGCGGCGACGCTGCGCGCGCTCGCGGATCCCGGCCTGCGGCGCTTCTACGTGGACACCGGCGCGAGCGTCGAGCCGAGCCCCACGCCTGCATCGTTCTCCCGCCTGGTCGCCGAGGAAACCGCACGCATGCGGCAGGTGATCGACAAGAACCGCATCACCCTCCAGTGAGACCAGACATGCCCGACACCACCAGCAATTCCGGCAATTCCAGCAATTCCGCCAATTCCAGCACCGCCGGCACCGGTTTCACCCCGCTCGCCGGCATCGGCGTACTCGACTTTTCGCACGTCATCGCGGGCCCCTTCGCCACCTTCCTGCTGGCCCGTCTCGGGGCCGACGTGACCAAGGTGGAGAACACCAACGGCGGCGATGTCATGCGCCGCACCGAGCGCGGTCGCGAGGCCTTCGTCGCGCTCAACGCGGGCAAGGCATCGCTCAGCCTCGACCTCGCCAGCGAGGCGGGCAAGCGCGAGGCGCTGGCGCGCGCCGCCCGCTGCGATGTGTTCGTCGACAACCTGCGGCCCGGCGTGCTCGAGCGTTTCGGCCTGGGCTTCGAGGCCGTGCGCGCGCTCAATCCGCGCGTGGTCTATTGCAGCATCTCCGGATTCGGGCGCGGCGCGACAGGGTGGAGTGGCAGGCCGGCCTACGATCACGTGGTGCAGGCGGCCACCGGCATGGCCTGCATGGCGGGCAGCGAGGGCGATCCGCCCATCAAGACCGGCTTTCCCGTCATCGATTCCGCCACGGGGCTGCTGGCGGCGTTCGCCATCCTCGCGGGCGTGCGCGAGAGCGAACGCACGGGCCGCGGCATGCTGCTCGATATCTCGATGGCCAGCGCGGGCATGCAGCTGATGTACCCGATGAGCTGCGACGCGCTCACGCGCGGCACGACGCCGCCGCGCGTGGGCAACCAGGGATACTCGGGCAGCCCGTCGGCGGATTTCTTCCGCACGCGGGACGGCTGGCTGGCGATCGGGGCGAACACGCCGGGGCAATTGCTGGCATTGCTCGAAGCGCTCGAACTCGGGCACCTGGCCTGCGATCCGGCGCTGTTCGACCCGCCGCTGCAACGCGACGGCCTGCCGGCGTTCGTACGCTCGCGCGATCCGGCCGCGCTCAAGGCGGCGCTATGCGCGGTGCTGGCCGATGCGGATGCGGTGCAAGTCGAAGCGCGGCTGAGCGCCTGTGGCGTGCCGGCCGCGCGCGTGCGCAATATCGCCGAGTTCGCCAGGGAATCGATGTCGAACGGCGCGCTGTCGACGGTCGAGCTGCGCGATGGCGAGACGACCGTATTGTCGCCCGGGCTGGGATTCCGGGTTCAGCAGTAGCTGCGCGCAGGCATGGTGGCTGGGGGGCGGCCCCGGCCGTCAGTCGCGCGAGGCGAGCGAGCGGTTGACGCGCAGTGCCAGCAGCGTGCACGCGGCGCCGGACAGCAGGTAGACGCTCACGGCCACCAGGCCGAATTCGACCGACAGCCCCAGCGCCACCAGCGGCGCGAAGGCGGCACCGAACAGCCACGCGAAGTCCGAGGTGAGCGCCGCGCCGGTATAGCGGAAGCGCCTTTCGAAGTTCGAGGTGACCGCGCCCGCGGCCTGCCCGTAGGACAGCCCCAGCAACCCGAAGCCGACCAGGATGAAGATATCCTGCCGCCCCGCGCCGCCGCCCATCAGGAACGGCGCGAACAGGCTGAAGATGGCGATCAGCGTGGCCATCAGCCCGAGCGTGGTGCGCCGGCCGATGCGGTCGGCGATCACCCCCGAGGCAATGGTGCCCAGCATGGCGATGCCCGCGCCGATGATCTGCACGACCAGCACGTCGTTGACATCCTGCGTGCCATGCAAGGCCACCCACGACAGCGGGAACACCGTCACCAGGTGGAACAACGCATAGCTCGCCAGCGCGGCGAAGGCGCCGAGGAAGAGGTTGTAGCCCTGGTCACGCGCGATCTCGATGGGGCTGATCGGCTCCAGCTCGCCTTCGTCGAGGAGTTCCGTGTACTCCTGCGTCACCACCAGGCGCAGCCGCGCGAACAGCGCCACCACGTTGATGGCGAAGGCCACGTAGAACGGATAGCGCCAGCCCCATTCGAGGAATTCCTCGATCTCCAGGTTCGCGCGCAGGAACAGGAACAGCGATCCCGCGATCAGGAAGCCGATCGGCGCGCCGAGCTGGCCCATCATCGAATACCAGCCGCGCCGCTGCGGCGGCGCGTTGAGCGCCAGCAGCGAAGGCAGGCCATCCCACGAGCCGCCGAAGCCGATGCCCTGGAGGATGCGGAAGAACGCCAGCAGGATGATGGACTCGCGCCCGAGGGTGTCGTAGCCGGGCAGGAAGGCGATGCCGGCCGTCGCCGTGCCGAGCGCGAACAGGGCGGCGGTGAGCTTGACACCGCGGCCCCAGCGCCGCTGTATCACCATGAACAGCGTGGTGCCGAAGGGGCGCGCGATAAACGCGAAGGAGAAAACGGTGAAGGAAAGCAACAGGCCTTCGAGGCGCCCGACGAAGGGGAAGAATACCGCCGGGAAGACCAGCACCGAGGCGATGCCGTAGACGAAGAAATCGAAGTATTCGGAAGCCCTGCCGATGACCACCCCCGTGGCGATCTCGCCGGGCGCGACATGGGCGTGGTGCGCGGCCTCACGGGCCGAGGGTGCTGACGACGGGTCGTGCTGTTGAGTGATGCCGGACATCATCAGGCCTTGTCGTAGTGCCACACTCCTTTAAGAATGGCACTTCTTTGACTACAGTGCCATAGGAAAATATGCAGTTCTCGAAAGTTTAGTTCTAGCAGTATGATGGTGCCCATGCCAGCCCACCGGCGTTCCAACGATCACTTGGACGGCTATGCATTTGCGTAATCGGATAGTGCCATCCCGCTACGTCATGCGCGGGATCTTGCTACTTTCGGCTGCCTTGCTGTTGACAGGTTGCAATGCCGTGCTGCTGGCCCCGTCGGGTGACCTTGCGGTCCGGCAGCGTGATTTAATCATCATCTCAACCGGCCTGATGCTGCTGATCATCGTGCCGGTGATCATCCTGACGCTGCTGTTCGCCTGGCGCTACCGCGCCTCCAACCGCGCAGCCACCTACGAACCGGACTGGGACCATTCCACCTTGCTGGAACTGGTGATCTGGTCCGCGCCGCTGCTCATCATCATCGCGCTGGGCGCGATCACCTGGGTCAGCACGCACAAGCTCGACCCGTACCAGCCCCTGTCCCGCATCGACGCCGAGCGCGGCGTGCCCACCGGCCTGGAACCGCTCACCGTCGAAGTGGTGGCGCTGGACTGGAAGTGGCTGTTCCTGTATCCGGACCAAGGCATTGCCACGGTCAACGAACTGGTGGCGCCGGTGGACCAGCCCATCCGCTTCAAGCTCACGGCCGCCACGGTGATGAACTCCTTCTTCATTCCCGCGCTGGCCGGGCAGGTCTATGCCATGCCGGGCATGGAGACCAAGCTTCATGCCGTGATCAACGCGCCCGGCGTGTACGAAGGCATCTCCGCCAACTACAGCGGCGCGGGCTTCTCCGGCATGTACTTCAAGTTCCACGGCGTCAGCAACGAGGAATTCGACCGCTGGGTCAAGGCAGCCAAGGCCGGCGGCGGCGCGCTCACGCGGGATGCCTACCTCAAGCTCGAGCAGCCCAGCGAGCGCGAACCGGTGCGCCGCTATGCCAGCGTGGACCCGGCCCTGTATGGCGCCATCCTGAACCGCTGCGTGGAAGCGGGCAAGCCGTGCATCAAGGACATGATGCCCGACAGCGCGAAGCATGCCCGCCGCGAGCAGCAGGGGCCCGCCTCGGGGTACGCCCTGGCGTCGCTGACGCGCTCCGGCGAGACCCTTGGCGCGATCTGCACCGCCGGCGATCCCACCGGCGCGGGCCCGGCGAAAACGCAGCCGCGGTGACGCGCTGACGCCATGGCGCGCCCGCCGAAGAAGAATCCTGCAACAACGCCCCTGCGGGCCTGGTGATGACAATGCCCGAGCACGACCTGACCCAGTTGGTATTCGGCCGCCTGACCTGGGAGGCGATTCCCTACCACGAGCCCATCCTGCTGGCCACCTTCGCGGCGGTGGCGATCGGCGGGCTGGCGCTGGTCGGCGCGCTGACCTACTTCCGCGCCTGGGGCTACCTGTGGCATGAGTGGTTCACCAGCATCGACCACAAGAAGATCGGCATCATGTATATCGTGCTCGGCATCGTCATGCTGCTGCGCGGCTTCGCCGATGCGGTCATGATGCGGCTGCAGCAGTCCGTTGCCTTCGGCGACACGCTGGGCTACCTGCCTCCGCATCACTACGACCAGATCTTCACCGCGCACGGCGTGATCATGATCTTCTTCGTGGCCATGCCGCTGGTCACCGGCTTCATGAACTTCGTCGTGCCGCTGCAGATCGGCGCGCGCGACGTGGCCTTCCCCTTCCTCAACAACTTCAGTTTCTGGATGACGGTGGGCGGCGCCGTGCTGGTGATGATGTCGCTGTTCGTCGGCGAGTTCGCGCGCACCGGCTGGCTGGCCTATCCGCCGCTGTCCGGCATCCTGCAAAGCCCGGACGTGGGCGTGGACTACTACATATGGTCGCTGCAGGTGGCGGGGCTGGGCACGCTGCTGTCGGGCATCAACCTGCTGGTGACCATCGTCAAGATGCGCGCGCCCGGCATGACGCTGATGAAGATGCCGATCTTCACCTGGACCTCGCTGTGCACCAACGTGCTGATCATCGCCGCCTTCCCGGTGCTCACCGCCGTGCTGGCGCTGCTGGCGCTGGATCGCTACACCGGCACCAACTTCTTCACGGCGGACCTCGGCGGCAACGCCATGATGTATATCAACCTGATCTGGATCTGGGGCCACCCCGAGGTCTACATCCTGGTGCTGCCCGCCTTCGGCATCTTCTCGGAGGTGGTGTCCACCTTCTGCGGCAAGCGCCTGTTCGGCTACGCGTCGATGGTGTACGCCACGGTGGTGATCACGGTGCTGTCCTACCTGGTCTGGCTGCACCATTTCTTCACCATGGGATCGGGGGCAAGCGTCAACTCGTTCTTCGGCATCACCACCATGATCATCTCGATCCCGACCGGGGCGAAGATCTTCAACTGGCTGTTCACCATGTACCACGGGCGCATCCGCTTCGAGGTGCCGATGCTGTGGACGGTCGGCTTCATGGTGACCTTCGTGATCGGCGGCATGACCGGCGTGCTGCTGGCGGTGCCGCCGGCCGACTTCGTGCTGCACAACAGCCTGTTCCTGATCGCCCACTTCCACAACGTCATCATCGGCGGCGTGCTGTTCGGGCTGATGGCCGGGATCAGCTACTGGTTCCCCAAGGCCTTCGGCTTCAAGCTCGACCCGTTCTGGGGCAAGTGCTCGTTCTGGTTCTGGCTGGTCGGCTTCTACGTCGCCTTCATGCCGCTGTACGTGCTCGGCCTGATGGGCGTGACCCGGCGCATGAACCATTTCCAGGATGCCTCGCTGCAGATCTGGTTCCAGGCCGCGGCCTTCGGCGCGCTGCTGATCGCCTGCGGCATCGGCTGCTTCCTGATCCAGCTGTTCGTCAGCTTCCGCCGCCGCGAAGCGCTGCGCGACACCACCGGCGACCCGTGGAACGGCCGCACGCTGGAGTGGTCCACTTCCTCGCCGCCGCCGGCCTACAACTTCGCCTTCACGCCCGTGATCCACGACAACGATGCCTGGTGGCAGATGAAGCAGCTCGGCTACGAGCGCCCGCAGCAGGGCTTCATCCCCATCCACATGCCGAAGAACACCAGCGCGGGCATCATTCTCGCGGGGCTGAGCACGCTGCTGGGCTTTGCGCTGATCTGGCATATGTGGCTGATCGTGGTGCTGACCTTCGTCACCCTTCTGGTGGTCGCGATCGGGCACACCTTCAACTACAAGCGCGACTACTACATCCCGGCCGATACCGTCGTCCACACGGAGGCAGAGCGCTCGCGCCTGCTTGCCAGCCATGGTTGATATCGCCACTCCCTACGGCCCGGAACGCATGAGCGCGCCGGAAGCCCCGCGCGCGGCGCAACTGCGCTTCTACGAGACCGCCGAGGTGCATGCCCAGAACGGCACCCTGCTCGGCTTCTGGCTCTACCTGATGAGCGACTGTCTCATCTTCGCCAGCCTGTTCGCCGTGTACGGCGTGGTGGGACGGCACTATGCCGGCGGACCCACCGGGGCGGAGCTGTTCGAGCTGCCGCTGGTGGCGCTCAACACCACCTTCCTGCTGCTGTCGTCCATCACCTATGGCTTCGCCATGCTGGAGATGCAGCGCTCCAGGGTGAGCCAGACGCAGCTCTGGCTGGCCATCACCGGCCTGCTGGGCGCGTGCTTCCTCGGGCTCGAGCTGTATGAGTTCGCGCACCTGGTCCACGAGGGCGCGGGGCCGCAGCGCAGCGCCTTCCTGTCCTCGTTCTTCACGCTGGTCGGCACGCACGGCCTGCACGTGACGGTGGGCATCGTATGGCTCATCACGCTGATGGTGCAGGTCGGCCAGCGCGGGCTGATCCCGGAGAACCGGCGCCGCCTGATGTGCCTGTCCATGTTCTGGCACTTCCTGGACGTGGTCTGGATCGGGGTGTTCACCTTCGTCTACCTGATGGGAGCGCTGCCATGAACGCGCATGACAACACGATGGCGGGCGGCGGCGGCGCGCACGGCCACGACGGGCACCATGGCCACGACGGCCATGGCGACGACGCCATGCACGCCACCTTCGGCGGCTACATGACGGGCTTCGTGCTCGCCGTCATCCTGACCGCCATCCCGTTCTGGCTGGTGATGGCGAAGGTGTTCGACAAGTCCAGCACCACCGCGCTGGTGCTGCTTGCCTGCGCCGCCGTGCAGATCGTCGTGCACATGATCTACTTCCTGCACATGAACTTCAAATCCGAGGGTGGGTGGACCATGCTGGCGCTGATCTTCACCATCGTGCTCGTCGTGATCGCGCTGAGCGGCTCGCTCTGGGTGATGTTCCACCTGGATCAGAATATGATGCCGGCTATGCACGACACGAAGAACCTACCTTGATCGCTCCCCGACACCCCCAGCAACAGCAAAATGCCGGCGCCGCGCGCCATCCGCAACCCGCTCCCCGACGTGGCATCGCCGCGCTCGTCGTCTTCGCCGTCCTGGCCGCCTTCGCCTTTTCCGTCCTGGTCGGGCTCGGCACCTGGCAGGTCCAGCGCCGCGCCTGGAAGCTAGACCTGATCGAGCGCGTCAACTCGCGCGTGCATGCCCCGCCCGTCGCGGCGCCCGGTCGCGCGCAGTGGCCGCAGGTCGCCGCGGCCACCGACGAATACAAGCACGTGCGCGTGTCCGGCACTTTCCTCAACGACCGCGAAACGCTGGTCCAGGCGGTGACGGACCTGGGCGGCGGCTTCTGGGTGATCACCCCGCTGCGCACCGCGGACGGCAGCGTGGTGCTGGTCAACCGCGGCTTCGTGTCGCCCGAGCGCGCCGACCGGACCACGCGCAGCCAGTACGATCCGGCCGGCGAGACCACCGTCACCGGGCTGCTGCGCATGAGCGAGGCCGGCGACGCCTTCCTGCGCCACAACGACCCGGCGGCCAATCGCTGGTACAACCGCGATGTGCCGGCGATTGCCGCCGCGCGCGGCCTGCAGGACGTGGCGCCGTACTTCATCGATGCCGACGCGGCGGCCGGCGGCTCGCCTGCCGCCAACGTTGCCGTCAATGCCGCCGCGGCCGATCCCGAAGGCACGGTGCCGCAGCAGCAGGGCGCCCAGCGCGTGTGGCCGGTTGGCGGGCTGACCGTGATTTCCTTCCACAACAGCCACCTCGGCTATGCCATCACCTGGTATGGGCTGGCCCTGATGGTGGCGCTGGGCGCGTTCCTCGTCGGCCGGCAGGAGTACCGGCGGCGCAAGGGATCGTGAGCGTGATGCGGCAGCGCCGGCGCTAGCCGACGCAGGCCTCGAACACCCGGCGGTAGTTGCCGCCCAGGATCATGCCCGTCTCGTCCTGCGTGAAGCCGGCGGCGACCAGCGCGTCGCCCAGCGACGGCAGTTGCTCGTAGCCGGTGAACACCGGCGGCGAGATAAAGCCGAGCATGTCGGTGCCCAGGCCGACGTGCTCCACGCCCACCACGTCGGCCATGCGCTTGATGCCCTCGGCCATCGCCTGGAGGGTGTGGAACGTGCCGGAACTCGGCCACACGCCGATCACGCCGCCGGTGGCGGCGATCGCGCGCGCATGGTCAGGAGAGATCAGCCGGCTGCGCGCGCCGGGGCGGGCAGCCAGCGCGGAATGCGAGATGACCAGCGGCTTGCTGGATGCCGCCGCCGCGCGCTTGACCAGGTCATAGGTGCCGTGCGCCACGTCCACCACGATCCCCAGCGCATTGCAGCGCCGCACCACCGCCGCGCCGAAGTCCGTGAGGCCCCCGTGCACCGGGGTTTCGGTCTGGATGTCGCCGAGCTCGTTGATGCGGTAGTGCGTGAGCTGCAAGTGGCGCAACTGGTGCAGGTTGAAGGCCTCGTCCACGCGGTCCAGCCGGCCTTCGAGAAAATCCGCGCCTTCCGCCGCGATGATCGCGCACGGCCCGGCGTGGCCCTGCGCCGCCAGCGTGGCCGCGCTGGTGACCACCTGCATCTGCTCGCGCGCGACCAGTTCGTGGGCGCGCGCGAATTCGGTGCGGCCCAGCGCATACAGCTCGCCCTCCTGCGGCGTGCGCCAGGCTTCGAAGCGGGTGCGGTTGGCGGAGACGCGCGTCACCGTGGTGTCGGTGACGATGGCCAGGCAGATCACGTTCATGCCGCCGGCGCGCATCGGCGCGGCCAGCGGCAGGAACGGCCGCCTGGCGCCGATGGCGGGGTCGCGCGAGACGATCACGCGGCCCGCGTGGCTGTGCATGTCGATCGTCATGGCATCCGCGGCCGGCTTCCACTTGATCGGGGCCTCCTCGGGCTGCGCGCCGCCGGCTCCGCTCTCGGCCTCCTGCGGGCTTTCGGTATAGCCCGCGAACCGTCCCGGCGCGCAGGCCGCCAGCCCGAGCGCCGCGCCGGATGCCAGGAATACGCGTCGGCTCATCGTAGCCGCCGTGCCCGCCGCGGGCGCCGTCAGGGGCCGGGCGTCCACCAGCTGGTAGCGCCATCCGGCAGGATCGTCCCGCAGGCGGACCAGCCGGCCGCGCAGGCTGGCCGCCTGCGCTGGCAAGGGGACAGGCTGCGCCGCATAGACCTCGACGCAGGCCAGCGGATCGCGCGGCACGCAGCCGCCGCAACAGGGAGATTCGGCCGCCAGCAGGAAGTAGTCGGCACAGCCCGCCCCGGCATCGAGGGGGATCATCCAGCCGCTGAGTTCCACCGTTGCGCCGTCGTGCGCATCGGCACTGCCGTTCCGGATCGTCTTCCAGTCCATCTGCATCGGGGCCCCCTGGTGTGCGGTGCAAGTCGCGCCTGCTGCGTTATGGAGGATAGCCGATAGCCGCCACGCGCCGGTCACGCTTCAGCTTTTCTCCGCCGGCGGGCTGAACAGATACACCACCACGGCCGCCGCCACCAGCACCCCTGCCGCGAGGAAGATGGCCGCGTAGGTACGCGACACCGGCCAGTGCGCGGCATCGCCCAGGCTGGCGATCATGCCGTAGCCCCAGGACGTCAGCGCGGAACCGAGGAAGACAAAGGTGTTGAGCAGGCCCAGGCCGCGCCCGCGCGCCGCCGGCGGGATCAGGCCGCGGCCCTGCGCCATGACCAGCGGATGCAGCATGCCGATGGTGGACAACAAGGCCATCATGGCCACGCCCGACGCCACGCCGCTATCGGGCCAGATGGCCAGGAGCACCGCCCCCGCCAGCGCGAAGCAGGACCAGCCGCCGATGGTGGCCTTGAGCGTGCTGTGGCGCACCAGCACCGGCAGGAAGAACGCGGTGGCGAAACCGGCCAGGCTCAGCAGCGTCAGCGCCACGCCGCGCGGACCGGCCTGCAGGTGGTAGACGCTGGCCAGGTAGGGGCCGCTCCAGGCATTGCGGAAGGCGGTGCCGGCGGCCATCGCCACGCACAGCGGGATCAGCGTCCACAAGGGGGCAAGGCCCAGCAGCCGGGCGCTTTGCAGCAGCATCGAGCCCCATGGCGTGTTGCGCGCCTCGACATGCCCTTCGTCGCGCACGAAGCGCCATACGCCGTAGCAGGCGGCCCCCATGCACAGGGCCGCAAAGGCCATCGCCACGCGCCAGCCGAGCCACTGCGAGGCCCATCCCAGCGGCGCCGTGGCACACAGCGCGCCGATCATGCCGGTCGCGTTGGATTTGCTGACCACGCGCGTGTAGTCCCGCTCGGACAACTGCTCCGAGGCGAAATGCAGCAGCCCCATGAATACCGGCGCGCAGGCCAGGCCCAGGCCTGCCTGCGCAAGCATGGCCACGGTGCCGTTCGGCGCCACGATGAACAGCAGGGAAGACACCGCGCCGATGGCCAGCAGCAAGGCGGTGGGCCTGCCCACGCCGTAGCGGTCAAAGGCAATGCCACACGGGATCTGCGCCACCGCGAAGGCCAGGAAGAAGCTCGAGGACAGGGTGCCGAAGCCGGCGGCCGAAAGCCCGAAGTCGTGCTGGAGTTCCGGCGCCATCACGGCAAGGCAACTGCGGTAGAACTGGCTGAGCGCAAAGGCGAACGTCAGCAGCAGGATGCCGTGCAGCGCGCGGCTGGAGGGATTCGATGTGTCCGGGGAAGCGTGCAATTGCGCCGACAACTCGCCGCCATGCGCGGCTTGGGATTTCTTCACGATGGAACCAGGTCCGTTTTTCTGGCGGCACTATCTATCGAAGGGATCCTGGCGTCGGTGCGCGGTCTTGCCGTACCTGGCGCACTGTCCGCAGCCGCGCGTCTGGCCAGGACCGCTTCGCCTGTTCTCGATAGCGCCTCTTTCTTGTGCGCAGCCTCCCGCAGGGCCCGGGCCCGCGACCGCGGCGGCGAGGCCCGGAAGCGGCCAATTCTACGCCGCCTCTCGCCCGGTGCGGCGGGCGCGGCCGGGCTTGCGCCGTTTCAGTGCTTCTATTTGTTCGATTACCGGCGCGGCGCGCCCAAAGCCTCCCGGTCCCGGCGCAGGCAGCGGCCGGCGCTACTACGGGCAGCCGGAGGGCGCACTGCTGCTGGTGCCGCGCAAGCAGTAGGGCGGCCGGCTTCGGTGCGGGAGCGGCACAGGACAGTGCCGGAGCGTTCCCCGTGCAGGCCGGCCTCGCGCCGGCCGGTTTCGCCGTCTATTCTCCTAAGGTTGTCCACGATGTCACTCTCGCCGGCCGCAGCACGTCGGTCGCCATGAACGCAGGGGTCCGCCTTCCTCGCGCAGCCGGCATGACCCCGCCGCAAGGAGTCATCTCATGAACACCATCACCACCAGGGACGGAACCAAGATCTACTACAAGGACTGGGGCACGGGCCAGCCTGTCGTGTTCCATCATGGCTGGCCGCTCAGCGCCGACGACTGGGATGCACAGATGCTCTTCTTCCTGTCCAGGGGATACCGCGTGATCGCGCACGATCGCCGCGGGCACGGCCGCTCCACCCAGACCGCGACGGGTAATGACATGGACACCTACGCAGCCGACGTGGCGGCGCTGGCGGCCCACCTCGACCTGCGCAACGCCGTGCATGTCGGCCATTCCACCGGTGGCGGCGAAGTCGCCCGCTACGTGGCCAGGCACGGCACCGGCCGTGTCGCCAAGGCGGTGCTGATCGGCGCGGTACCGCCCATCATGGTCAAGAGCGACGCCAATCCCGGTGGCCTGCCGCTCGAGGTATTCGACGGCTTCCGCGCCCAGGTCGCCGCCAACCGCGCCCAGTTCTACAAGGATGTGCCGATTCCCTTCTATGGCTATAACCGCGACGGTGCGGCGGTTTCGGAAGGCATCAAGGAGAACTGGTGGCGCCAGGGCATGATGGGCGGGACAAAGGCCCACTACGACTGCATCAAGGCGTTCTCCGAGACGGATTTCACCGAAGACCTCAAGCAGATCGAAGTGCCGGTCCTGATCATGCACGGCGATGACGACCAGATCGTGCCCATCGCCGATGCGGCGCTGCTGTCCATCAAGCTGGTCCGCAACGGCACCCTCAAGGTCTACAAGGGCTTCCCGCACGGCATGTGCACCACCCACCCGGACATCATCAACGAAGACCTGCTCGCCTTTATCAGGCAATAGGTACAGGCAATAGGCACAGGCAATAGGCACAGGCAATAGGCACAGGCAAGGCCCGGCAACTGCTCGTCCATGACCGGCACGCCGGGCTGCCGGCATGCGGCCGCGGGGCATTCGCGGCGCGGCCGCTGTGGCACGGCGCCGGTGGTCCAACTGCGCACGGATGGCGCATCGGCATGATCCATGGCGCCGGATGCTGTCGTGTCGGACTGGCGGGTCGTATGGCGACCGCTCAAAGAATCCCATGACGCACTTTACGCGCGTTATTTGCCGCACATTTCATTCGGCAAATGAGAGTGATTGGCATTTACAATTGGCGGCTCCTCATCGTATTGCCGACAATGAATCATCCGTCGCGCGGCACCACCATTCGCGGGCCGCCGGCTTCACGCTGTATCACCCGAGCACCAGCCATGCCACCGCCTCTCGACCAGCTCACCCTGCCCGGCCCGCCCGCCCCGCTCGCCGCGGTCGAAGCAACGCGGCCGGCCCCGTCCGCGCAGGCTGCCCAGCCGCGGCGCCTGGCTTTCCTCGGCGCCGGCGCCCTGGTGGCGGTCGGCTACATGGACCCGGGCAACTGGGCTACCGCGATTTCCGGCGGCGCCAAGTACGGTTATGGCTTGCTCGCGGTGGTGGCCGCGGCCAGTGTCGTTGCCATGCTCCTGCAGTGGATCGCGGCGCGCATCGGCGTGGTCACCGGGCGCGACCTGGCGCAGCTGAGCCGCGAACGCTTCGGGCGGCGCACGGTGATCGGGCTGTGGATTGCCAGCGAGATCGCCATCATCGCCTGCGACGTGGCCGAAGTGGTCGGCACCGCCGTGGCGCTGCAATTGCTGCTGCATGTGAACCTGTGGGTAGGCGTGCTGCTCTCGGCAGTCGGCACGGTGGCGATGCTGGCCGTGCAGCGCCAGGGCCGGCGCACGCTCGAAGCGCTGGTGGCCGCCCTGATACTGATGGTGGCGTTGTGCTTCGCCGCGCAGCTGGCCATGGCGCAGCCCGACTGGGCGGCGGTAGCGGGCGGCTTCGCGCCCTCGGCGCAACTGGTGCGCGACGCGGGCATGCTGTGGCTGGCCGCGGGGATCGTGGGCGCCACCGTGATGCCGCACAACCTCTACCTGCATTCGGCGCTGGTGCGCAAGTTCGGGCCTGGCCCGCAGGCGGCGCAGGCAAGGACGGCGCCTGTGCCCCAGGCCGGCACGCCGGACGTGGCCGCCGCGCTGCGCGGCGTCAACCTGGACACCTTCGGCTCGCTGGCCTTCGCCTTTCTCATCAACGCCGCACTGCTGATCCTGGCGGCGGCCGTGTTCCACGCCAGCGGCAGGACCGAGGTCACCGACCTGGCCGATGCCCACCGCCTGCTGGACCCGCTGCTCCACTCGAACTGGGCCAGCCTGTTGTTCGCCGGCGCGCTGCTGGCATGCGGCCTCAATTCCACGCTGACCGGCACGCTGGCCGGCCAGGCGGTGATGGAAGGCTTCCTCAAGCTGCGCATCTCCCGCACCCGGCGCGCGCTGCTCACGCGCGGCCTGGCCATCGTGCCGGCGCTGGCGGCGGTCGGCGTGTTCGGCCAGCACGGCTCGGCCGAGCTGCTGGTGGCCAGCCAGGTGGTGCTGAGCCTGAGCCTGCCGCTCGCGGTGGTGCCGCTGATCCTGTTCGGCTCCAGCCGCGAGCTGATGGGCGCGTGGCGCGTGCGCGGCGTGCCCCTGGCGCTGGCCTGGCTGAGCGCCGGCGTGATCCTGTTCCTCAACGGCGCGCTGCTCTGGCAGGGGCTGGTGGCGTAACGACGTTGCTGTCTTTTCGCCGGCGCCTCAGCGGGCTGCGTGATGGCCTGGTGACGGCGGGCCGCGAGGTTCGGGCCTCTCTGGCCTGGCCATTCGGGCCCATGTCGCGGCGGCGTTCCCGCGCGGAGAGGGTCAGATCCGCCGACCGACCCTGGCTTGCCGGAATTAGCGCAGGCCCGGCACTTTCGCCCGGCGCGCTTCCTGTGCCTGCAGGGCCAGCGCGGCGCCCAGGCCGAGCACGCACAGCACGGCCGTCAGCAGGAAGGCGCGCCCGCCCACGCGGGCGAACAGGTAGCTCCCCAGGAACACGCTGGCCGCCGTCAGCAAGCCGGCACAGGCGGAATACAGGCCGGTGCCGCTGGAGAGCACCGGCGCCGGCACCCGCGTGCGAACATACTGGGCCGCGCCAAGCTGGGTAAAGCCGAGGGTGGCCCCTTGCAGCAGCTGAGCCAGCATGGCCACCCCGGGCGTCGGCGCCAGTCCGATCAGCGACCAGCGCAGGATGCCCGCCGCGCAGGCCAGCGCGATCAGCGCCGGCGCCGAGATGCGCGCCGCCAGCAGCGAGCCGAAGGCGAACGCCGTGATCTCGGCCAGCACGCCCAGCGCCCACAGGTAGCCGATGGTCGAGGCGGAGAATCCCACGCTCTTCCAGTAGAGCGCGCTGTAGCTGTAGAAGAAGCCGTGGCACGCCTGCGATACCGCCGCGCTGGCCAGGAACAGGGAAAAACCGGGCACTTGCAATACCTGCAACAGCGGCGCCTTCACCGCGTGGCGCACGGCCACGCTGTCGTTGGGCAGCATCAGCGCAAGCATCCCTTGCCCGAGGTACGCCACCAGGAAGGCCACCGCGATCACCCCGGTGCCGGCGCGGTCCACCAGCCAGCCCAGCGCCACCGACACTGCCACCACCGACATCGAGCCCGCGCTGCGCAGCCGCCCGAAATCGAAGCCATAGCGCGGCACGCCCGCCAGCGCCATCGATTCGCTCAGGGGAATCAGGCTGGCCGAGAACGCCTTGGTCGCCAGGAACACCAGCAGCACGCCGACGAAGCCCTCGGCGCTGAACAGCAGCCCGGCGCTGAGGACCGAGCCGCCCACCAGTGCCAGCAGGATGGCCTTGCGGCTGCGATACTGGTCGGCGATGGCGCCCACCGCCGGATTGACCAGCACGGCCAGCGCGGCGCCGAGCG
Source organism: Cupriavidus sp. 05T41 (assembly GCF_056396525.1). Classification (NCBI taxonomy): domain Bacteria; kingdom Pseudomonadati; phylum Pseudomonadota; class Betaproteobacteria; order Burkholderiales; family Burkholderiaceae; genus Cupriavidus; species Cupriavidus sp. 05T41. Next base: position 50,310 of record NZ_JBFTLQ010000034.1, on the reverse strand, counting down.
CCATCACCAGCCCGGTCTGCTGTTCGTCCAGGCCCTGCGCGCGGATCCACAGCGGAAAAAAGCTGATGGCGATGGCGACGGGCGCATACAGCGCGATGTAGTAGAGGTAGAACGAAGCGACGGCGCGGCGGGCGCCAAAGGCGGTGGTCACGGGTGGATGCCGGAGAGGTTCTTGTTATTGGTGATGGCGCGGCCCGTACCGCCCGCCGCGCCGGCGCGGCTGGTCAGCCGCGCGGCCAGCCCAGTTCCACGAACACCTTGCACAGGGCTTCCATGCCGGCGGCGTCTTCGTCGTCGAAGCGTCCGGCCACGGGGCTGTCCACGTCCCACACGCCGATCAGGCTGCCGTCGGCGGCGATGAGCGGCACCACGACTTCCGATTGCGAGGCGGCATCGCAGGCGATATGCCCCGGGAACGCATGCACGTCAGGCACGACCTGGGTGGCGCGGGTCTGCGCGGCGGTGCCGCACACGCCCCGGCCCAGGGCGATGCGCACGCAGGCCGGCTTGCCCTGGAACGGCCCGACCACCAGTTCCGTGCCGTCGTGGAAATAGAAACCCGCCCAGTTCAGGTCCGGCAGCGAGTGGTAGACCAGCGCCGAGAAGTTGGCGGCGTTGGCGATGCGGTCGGTCTCGCCGGCCAGCAGCGAGCGGGCCTGCGCGGCCAGCTCCTGGTATTGCGCGGCCTTGGACTGCGGGGCGGGGCCGGTGGAAAGTTCGAACATGGCGGATTCCAGTGACAGCAGGAGAATGCGGCCTCCATTGTCTCACTCCTGCGTCCTAGGCAGGCAGCCCTGCTTCGCCGGCCAGCGTCTGCCGCAGCCAGCCGATGAACACTTCGGTATCGGCGGGCAGTTCGCGGGCGGCCGGCAACGCCATCAGCCCGCCCTGGAAGCGCACGAAGCCGTGCGGCGCAACGAGTTGCCCGTCCCGCAGTTCCTTGCGGATCAGGCGCTGCTCGACCAGCGCCACGCCGGCGCCCGAGAGCGCCGCCTCGATGCACAGGTGGGTATGCGGGAAGGTCAGCTCGCCACCGCGCGCGACCGGCTTGCCGGACAGTGCCTGCCACTGGTCCCAGGCGCTGGAGGTGAAGTCATGCGCGATGCGCACGCCGTTGCGCACCGAGCCCGCGTACGCCGGTGCGCACACCGGCCCGAAGGCCACCGGCGCCAGGTACAGCGCGCGCTTGCGATCAGCCTCCGCGTACGAACTGAGATCCCAGGCAATCACCACGTCGGCCCCTTCGGTGCGCATTTCGCGGGCGGAGGTCATGGACAGCCGGATGCGGATATCGGACCGCAGGCGATAGAAGTCCACCATGTGCGGCACCAGCCAGCGCATGGCGAAGGTGGCGCTGCAGGCCACATGCAGGCTTGGCCCGCGCGCCTGGTCCAGCAGGCGGCCATAGCCCTGTTCGAGCTGGTCGAACACGGCGCGCACCACGTCGTACATGGCCTGGCCACGCTCGTTGAGGCGCACGCCGGTGCCGTCCTTCTCGAACAGCGCGGTGCCCGCGTGCTCCTGCAATTGCCGCAATTGCCGGCTGACCGCGCCGTGCGTGCGGCAAAGCTCCTCGGCGGCGCGGGTAATGGAGCCGGTGCGCGCGGTGGCCTCGAAGGCGCGCAGCGTGGACATCGGGGGCAGGGTCCGCATGGCGATCCTTCCTTCGCTGCAGATGCGCAAATGTGCAAAAAACTGACGAAGCCGGAAGAATAACTCGGTTTTGCCGACGGCGAGCGGGCTCTACTATTCCCTACGTCAAGCGCGTCGTGGCCGGGACAGGAAATCTTTCCCGCAGGGCGGATTGCCTTCGGCGTGAAGAATATTCACGAAGGCGCGGCGACGGGAAGCGTTTTCAAGCGAGCAAACGGAGCGGCAGGATGAGCGAGATCAGGCAGGTGCAGGGATATGAAGTGCTGGACAGCCGCGGCAATCCCACCGTGGAGGTGGAGGTCACGCTGGCCGATGGCGCGGTGGGCCGGGCCACGGTGCCGTCGGGCGCATCCACCGGTGCGCGCGAGGCGGTGGAGTTGCGCGATGGCGATCCCGCGCGCTATCTCGGCAGGGGCGTCAGCCGCGCGGTTGCGGCCGTGAACACCGGGCTGCGCGCCGCGCTGGCTGGCGTGGACGCGCGCGACCAGCGGCGGGTGGACGGCATCATGATCGAACTGGACGGCACGCCGGACAAGGGCAGGCTCGGCGCCAACGCATTGCTGGGCGTGTCGCTGGCGGTGGCGCATGCGGCGGCGGCTTCGGGCGGCACCACGCTGTTCGCCCACCTTGGCGGGGCGCAAGCGGTCGTGCTGCCGGTGCCGATGATCAACATCATCAACGGCGGCGCGCACGCGGACAACGCCATCGATTTCCAGGAATTCATGATCATGCCGGTGGGCGCGCCGGGCTTTGCCGAAGGCGTGCGCATGGCATCGGAGATCTTCCATACGTTGCGGGTGGACCTGAAGGCGGCGGGCTTCAACACCAATGTGGGTGACGAGGGCGGCTTCGCGCCGGACCTGCGCTGCGCCGACGAGGCGCTGGCGTTCATCCTGCGCGCGGTGGAGCGCGCCGGCTACCGCGCCGGCACGGACGTGGTGCTGGCCATCGACCCCGCCGCCAGCGAGTTCCACGAGAACGGCAGCTACGTCTATCGCGGCGAGGGCGTGACGCGCAGCGCGGAGGCCCAGGTGGACTACCTGGCCGCTCTGGTGTCGCGCTACCCCATCGTCTCCATCGAGGACGGCATGGCCGAGGATGACGCGCACGGGTGGCAGCTGCTGACGGCGCGGCTCGGGCGCCGGTGCCAGCTGGTGGGCGACGATGTGTTCTGCACCAACCCCGCGCTGCTGCGGTTAGGCATCGAGCAAGGGATCGCCAATTCGATCCTGGTCAAGGCCAACCAGATCGGCACCCTGAGCGAGACGCTGGACACCGTGGACGTGGCGCACGCGGCCGGCTATGCCGCGGTGATGTCGCATCGTTCCGGCGAGACCGAGGACACCAGCATCGCCGACCTGGCGGTGGCGACCGGCTGCGGACAGATCAAGACCGGCTCGGTCTCGCGCTCGGACCGCACCGCCAAGTACAACCGGCTGATCCGCATCGAGCGCGCGCTGGGCGCGCGGGCGCGCTATGCGGGCGCCGCCGTCGTCAAGCCAGCAGGCTGAGCGGGCGGCGCCGCGGATCAGGGGCGCATCAGGTGCCCGCCACCTTCAGCAGCACCGGGTCGTTGCGGTACAGGTCGGGGAAGATCTCCTTGAGGTAGCCGATCTTGGGCAGGTCGTTGACGACGATGTACGGGTGGGCCGGATGCCGCGTGAGGAAATTCTGGTGGTAGGCCTCGGCCGGGTAGAAGGCCTTGTAGTCTTCCACGCGGGTGACGATCGGGCCGGAGAAGACATGCGCCTTGCCGAGCTGCGCGATATAGGCCTGCGCCACGCTGCGCTGCTCGGCCGTGAGCGGGAACACGGCCGAGCGGTATTGCGTGCCGTGGTCAGGGCCCTGGAAGTTGAGCTGGGTCGGGTTGTGCGCCACCGAGAAGAAGACCTGCAGCAGGCGGCCGTAGCTGACCTGCGACGGATCGAAGGTGACCTGCACCGATTCCGCGTGTCCCGTGTCGCCGCCGCTTACGGCTTCGTACTGCGCGGTGTTCGCCGCGCCGCCGGCATAGCCCGAGGTGACCTGCTTGACGCCGCGGACATGCTGGAATACGCCCTGCACGCCCCAGAAGCAGCCGCCGGCGAAGACCGCGGTCTCGGTTTGCGCCGCGTTCTTTTCGTCCTGCGCGGGCGGCGGGATCTTGACGGCCTGCTCGGCCGAATTGGCGCTCTGCCATGCCAGCAGGCTCACCGCCACCATGGCCGCGCCGGCGATCCTGGCGGCGCTCGAGCGCGTCAGCCGGGAGAAGAGGGTTGTCGATTGGATGCTCATGATTGCCTGTCCTTGGATAGCTGCAATGAAGTGAGGCGGCGTTGCGTGGATGCGTGCCGCGGAAGATCAGCCGAAGGTGAAGGCATAGGCCTCCACGCCGGGGTCAAGGAATTCGATGGCGAAGGTGTGGTCCGCGATCTTGCCGGCCTGGCGCACGAGCTGGTACAGGCGCTGTCCGGTGACGGTGCCGCTGCCGTCGGCATCCACGTCGGTGCCGTGCGCGTCGCCAGGGGCTGCGCCGTCGATGCTGACGCGGAAACGTACCGGCTTGCCGTCCTTGCCCGGGCCCAGCACGAGGTGCAGGTCGCGGGCATGGAAGCGGTAGACGATGCGTCCGTCCTTGCTCTCGAGCGTGGCGTGCTCCGCGCCGACTTTCCAGTTGCCGGCCAGGGCCCAGTCATTGAGCGCGGGCGTGGCCGGTGCCGCATAGCTGCGGACCTTGTCCTGCGCCTGGCCGCCCGGCGAGGCAAAGTTCTCCGCGCGCTCGTAGCCGAGGTAGGTCTCGCCTGACTGCACGTCGGCGTTGTCGGAGGCCATCTGCACGCCCTGCTCCGTGGCCGTGCCCAGGCCGGTGGCAACCTTGGCCGCGCCGGCGTGGCCGGCCTCGGCCAGCAGTTGCTGGATCACCTGCTCGGAGTGGGCGTATTCGCCTTCGCCGAAATGGTGGAAGCGGATCTGGCCCCTGGCATCGATGAAATAGTGCGCCGGCCAGTACTGGTTGTTGAAGGCGCGCCAGATCGCGTAGTTATTGTCGACCGCCACCGGGTAGTCGATGCCGAGGTCACGCACGGCCTTCTGCACATTGTCCACATTGCGTTCGAAGGCAAATTCCGGCGCGTGCACGCCGATCACCACCAGGCCCTGGTCACGGTATTTCTGCGCCCATGCTTTCACATAAGGCAGGGCACGCAGGCAGTTGATGCAGGAGTAGGTCCAGAAATCCACCAGCACCACCTTGCCGCGCAGGCCTTCGGCGGTGAGCGGCGGCGAGTTCAGCCACTGCACCGCGCCGGCCAGCGCGGGCAGCTGGCCTTCGACCGGCAGCGCGGCGGGGGCGCCGGCATTGACGGCGCGCATCATCGAGCCGGATGCCGCCATCATGGCCGGGCCGTCGCCATTGGCCTCTGTCGTGCCACTGGCCGCGGCAGGCGTGGGCGTGGCGTTCGCGGCATTGCCTCCCAGGCGGTCCAGCAGGTGCTGCTCGATGCCGCCGGTGGCGACCGTCGAGACCCGCGCCAGCACACCCGTGTCCAGCCCCAGCGCGATCGCGGCGACGCCGGCCAGCATGGCCGCGCCGATGCCGCGCCGCACCCATTCGCCGGCGCCCAGCGAGCGCTTCATCGCGGTGAACACGCGCCCGCCGATCAGCAGGGCCACCGCCAGCGAGGTGGCGGCGCCGGCGGCATAGGCCACCAGCAGCAAGGTGGTGCCCACGCTGGCGCCGCGCAGCGCGGCACCGGTCAGCACCAGGCCGAGGATGGGGCCCGCGCACGGCGCCCACAGCAGGCCGGTGGCGATGCCGAGCAGGAAGGAGGAGCCAGGCCGCACCTGCCCGTCGGCTTGCGCGAAGGCGGAGAGACGGCTGCCCGCGCTCACCAGCGGATGCATGAGGCGCTCAGCCAGGCGCGGCAGCAGCAGCGTCAGGCCGAACACGGCAAGCAGGGCGATGGCCAGCCAGCGGCCGTACTGGTTGGCCTGCGCCACCCAGCCGCCGCCCACCGCCGCCAGCGTGGCCACGCCGGCGAAGGTCAGCGCCATCCCGGCCAGCAGTGGCAGGCCGCTGCGCACGAAGGGCTGGTCCGCGCGCGAGAACACGAACGGGAGCACGGGCAGGATGCACGGGCTCAGGATGGTGAGCGCGCCGCCCAGGTAGGCGAGTACGATAAGGAGCATGGCGTTGTCTTGGTATGGTTGTCTGCCGGGCGCGGGCCCGCGGTCGTCAGGCGGCCTGCGGGCGGAAGGTCATCGCCAGGCCGTTCATGCAGTAGCGCAGGCCGGTGGGCTTGGGGCCGTCGTCGAACACATGGCCCAGGTGGCCGCCACAGCGCCGGCAGTGCACTTCCGTGCGCGTCATGCCGAAGCTGCGGTCTTGCGTCGTGCCCACGGCCCGCTCCAGCGGCGCCCAGAAGCTGGGCCAGCCGGTGCGGCTGTCGAACTTGGTGCGCGAGGAGAACAGGTCGAGCTGGCAGCCGGCGCAGGCGAACACGCCGGCGCGGTGTTCGTCGTTCAGCGGGCTGCTGTAGGGCCGTTCGGTGCCTTCCTGGCGCAGCACGTTGTACTGGGCGGGGGTCAGCAGCTGGCGCCACTGTTCGTCGGACTTCACCACCTCGAAGACCTCGGCGGGCTTGCCGCCGCCGGACGGCCCGGCCGCCAGCGCGCGCCAGCCGCTCACCGTGGCAATGGCCGCCACGGCCGCGCCGCCCGAGATCAGAAAGCGCCTTCTGCTCCGCATGATGTGCTCCTTGCGTGGGTTCCACGAATCAATGGGCGCATCGTATGGCCGGTGCGATCCCGGAGTCCTCACGAAAGGTTAAATTAAATGTGATAACTCGGCGGCGCAGAATTCTGCACAATGACTGCGCGGGCCCCGACCCTCACTCCACCGTCCTCACTCCACCGTCCCCATCGCCCATGCCAACGGACCATCCCAAGCGCATCCTGATCGTCGAAGACGACGTCGACATCGCCAATGTGCTGAGCCTGCACCTGCGCGACGAGCGCTATGAAGTCGTGCACAGCGCGGACGGCAACGAAGGCCTGCGCCTGCTGGAGCAAGGCAGCTGGGACGCGCTGATCCTGGACCTGATGCTGCCCGGCGTGGACGGACTGGAGATCTGCCGGCGCGCCCGCGCCATGGCGCGCTACACGCCCATCATCATCACCAGCGCGCGCTCCAGCGAGGTGCACCGCATCCTGGGGCTGGAACTGGGCGCCGACGACTACCTCGCCAAGCCGTTCTCGGTGCTGGAACTGGTGGCGCGCGTGAAGGCGCTGCTGCGGCGCGTGGACGCGCTGGCCAGGGACCTGCGCGTGGATGCCGGCAGCCTGGTGCTGGGCGGGCTGTCGATCGACCCGATCACGCGCGAGGCCAGCGTGGACGGGCGCCGCATCGAACTGACCCCGCGCGAGTTCGACCTGCTCTATTTCTTCGCCCGCCACCCCGGCAAGGTGTTCTCGCGCATGGACCTGCTCAATGCCGTCTGGGGTTACCAGCACGAGGGCTACGAGCACACCGTCAACACCCATATCAACCGGCTGCGCACCAAGATCGAGGCCGATCCGGCGCAACCCAGCCGCATCCTCACGGTCTGGGGACATGGCTACAAGCTGGCGGCCGGAACATCCGGCGCGCCGGGAGATGCGACATGAACGCCCGCACCGAGGCTGGCACCGAAGCCATGCAGGACCGCCCCGCGCGCCGGGCGCCGCGCTTCGGGCTTACGCTCACGCAGCGCCTGTCGCTGGTGTTCTCGGTGCTGCTGCTGGCCTGCTGCGGCGCCTCGGCATGGCTGCAGGTCCGCTCGAACGACATGCACGAGAAGGAGGTCATCCAGGATCTCTCCCGCGGGCTTGCCGCGCATATCGCGCGCAACGCCGTGCTGATGGACGCCAACGGCCTCAAGCCGGAAGCCCTGCGCCAGCTGTTCGGCCAGCTGATGGTGGTGAACCCGAGCGTGGAGGTGTACCTGCTGGACAACCAGGGGCGCGTGATGGGCCACGACGCGCCCGCCGGGCGACTGCAGCGCGAGCAGGTGGACCTGCAGCCGGTGCGCCGCCTGCTGGCCGGCGATGCGTTGCCGATCCTGGGCGACGACCCGCGCAGCGCCTCGGGCCGCAAGGTTTTCAGCGCCGCGCCGCTGCGCTCGGGCGGCTATATCTACGTGGTGCTGCTGGGCGAGACCCACGACGAGCTGGCGGCGCGGGCATCGGCCAGTTCGGTGCTGCGCACCACGCTGTGGTCAATGGCGCTGGTGGCGCTGCTGGGTCTGCTGGCGGGGCTGGTGGCGTTCGGGCTGATCACGCGGCCCCTGCGCCGCCTGACCGAGGCCATGCGGCGCTTCAACGCCGACGCGGACCCGGAGACCGCGCCCGCGGCGCAGCCGCGCTTGCCGCGCGTATCGAGCGCGGGCAGCCACGACGAGATCGCCGCGCTCGAGGCCGCCTTCGCCCAGATGGCCGACCGCATCGCCGAGCAATGGCGCGCGCTGACCAAGCAGGACCAGGAGCGGCGCGAGCTGGTGGCCAATATCTCGCATGACCTGCGCACGCCGCTGACTTCGCTGCAGGGCTACCTGGAAACGCTGTCGCTCAAGGCGGATACGCTCGGCGAGGCTGAACGCAAGCGCTACCTTGCCATCGCGCTGGCGCAGAGCGTGAAGGTGGGCCGTCTGGCCCAGTCGCTGTTCGAGCTGGCGCGGCTGGAGCACGGCATCGTGCAGCCCGCGCTGGAAGCCTTCTCGCTGGTCGACCTGGTGCAGGATGTATTCCAGAAGTTCGAGCTGCCCGCCGAGGCGCGGCAGGTGCAGCTGCGCGCGGGTATCCCGCAGCGGCTGCCAGCCGTGACGGCGGACCTGGGAATGATCGAGCGCGTGCTGACCAACCTGCTGGACAACGCCATCCGCCATACGCCGGCGCATGGCGCCGTCGACGTCGACCTTGCCGTTGGCGACGGCAAGGTGTCGGTCACGGTCAGCGATACCGGCCCCGGCATTGCGCCGGCGCTGCGCGAGCGCCTGTTCCAGCGGCCGTTCAGCGCCGGCGCGCATCGCGGTGGCGGGCTCGGCCTGCTGATCGTGCAGCGCATGCTGCAACTGCATCGCAGCCAGATCCGCCTGCTCGAGCGCGAAGGCACGGGCGCGGCGTTCCGCTTCGAGCTGCCGGTGGCGGGCCGGCAAATGCCTTAGACCCCTGGCCCCCTGGACCCCTGGCCCCCTGGACCCCTGGACCCCTTAGGGCGATGATGATCTGCATCAAGGGTGGACGGAAGGCGCCTGCGCATAATGAAATCCGCGATTCCCGCCGGCGCTGGCGTCAGGTTCACGGGAGATCGCGCAACGTTCAGCGCAACCTTTCCGAAATCCGACATGGCAGCACACGTGCATAACCTCGGTTCGTCCCAGTCTGACCACGCTACCGGCCCGCAGCAAGGCGGCGGCCGTCCCGTCGCCAGGGGCGACGTGGTGCCGACCAATACGCCACGCTCGGCCGAACGCAATACCGTGGAGAGCGCCGTGGACGCCGCCGCGCAGCTGGCGGCAAGCAGCATGCAGGACATCCTGGCGAGCGGCGCCGCCGATGGCGAGGAAGGCATGCTCGGCGTGGTCAGGACCTTGATGGACGGCATGTCTCCCGACGAGGCGGCGCAGCTGCGCCGCCTCATCCTCGAAGGCGATCCGGCGGCCTGGCAGGTGGGCAGGCGCAGGCATCCGGACCATGAGCTGTCGCAGGGCTGGCGCGAAGGCCAGTATCCGTACCAGAACCTGATGTCGCGGCGCAATTACGAGAAGCAGAAATACCGGCTCCAGGTGGAGTTCCTCAAGCTGCAGGCCTGGGTGAAGGACACCGGCCAGCGCGTGGTGATCCTCTTCGAAGGCCGCGACGCGGCCGGCAAGGGCGGCGCCATCAAACGCTTCATGGAGCACCTGAACCCGCGCGGCGCGCGCGTGGTGGCGCTGGAGAAGCCCACCGAATCCGAGCGCGGCCAGTGGTACTTCCAGCGCTATATCCAGCATCTGCCCTCGGCCGGCGAGATCGTGCTGTTCGACCGCTCCTGGTACAACCGCGCCGGGGTGGAGCATGTGATGGGGTTCTGCACGCCGCAGGAGTACCAGGACTTCCTGCAGCAGGTGCCGGAATTCGAGCGGCACCTGGTGCGCAGCGGCATCCACCTGTTCAAGTTCTGGTTCTCGGTCAGCCAGAAGGAGCAGCGCCGGCGTTTCCGCGAGCGCGAGATCCATCCACTCAAGCAATGGAAGCTCAGCCCGGTCGACGTCGCATCGCTCGACAAGTGGGACGCCTATACGCGGGCCAAGGAAACGATGTTCGCGCGCACGGACACCGCCGATTCGCCCTGGACCGTGATCCGCTCCGATTGCAAGAAACGGGCGCGCCTGAACGCGATGCGGCACGTGTTGCTGCGCTTTCCCTACGCCAACCGTGAAGTCGAGGCCATCGGCACGACCGATCCGCTGATCGTCGGGCGGGCCCTGGCGGGCTAGTCCCGGTCACGGCGCGCCGCCCCGGCGGCGCGGGCCCTCACTCGCCCGCGCCATTCCCGGCGGCCAACAGTATCCCGGCTCCGGCTTCCTTCGCCAGCACGCTGAGCCGTTGCACCGCGGCGGCCAAGCCTGCCTTCAGATTCCGCGACAAGCCCGGCAAGCCGGCCGCGGACTAGAGCGTTGCAGTGCCACGCGCCGGGCGGGCAAAGCGCCGGCGTGCCAGTGCCGTCTATCCCGCCAGTGCGCTCCCCGGGCCGGCCAGGCTGCCGTCGGAGGCATAGAGGATCAGGTCGGCATCGCGCGTGATGCCGAGCTTTCGCATCGCACTGGCCTTTTGCGAACTGACCGTCTGCTTGCTGCGATGCAATTGCGCGGCGATCTCGTTGACCGTTTGTCCCGAGCCGAACAGCCGCACGACTTCGGCCTCGCGCGCGGTCAGCGGCCGGATGGACGCGGCCGGCTTGCTCTCGTCCAGGATGCGCTTGATGGTGGGCGAGAAATACTTGCCGTTCGCATAGGCAGCGTGGACAGCCGCCAGCAGGTGCGACATGGCATCCGACTTGCTCAGGATGGAGTTCACGCCTTGCTGATGGATCGCGCGGACGACGCCGGGATTGTCCATCATGGTGAGAATCACGAGCCGCAGCCCGGGATAGCGCCGCTGCAGGAACGACACCAGCGTCAGCCCGTCGCCGTATTGCCCCCCCGGCATCACATAGTCCGATACCAGCACGTCGCAGGCGTGCGTGTCGAGCGCCGCGATCAGTTCCGTCGAATTGCCGACCGTGGCGACGATTTCCGCGGCGTCGAGCTTGCGCAGTTCGTAGGTGATGCCCAGCGCGACGGCCGGGTGGTCGTCGGCAACGATCACGCGCATCGAAAACTCTTTCATCTTGCTTCACTCCTTGGCCCGGCCGGGCACGGCGCGGAAACGCGGCAGAAGAACGGGCTTGAATTCAGGCGCAGGGTTGGCGCTCGACAAGGGGGTGAGCAACCAGGAAAAATCTTAAGCGAATGCCTTGCAAGAAACAGAGAATTCTGGATTCCGGATGGAAAATCATACCGACAGATCGGAGCAGAAACAATCTGGCTTCAGTTGGGGTGGGAGTCCTCGCCTGCGCGCAGAAAGGTGTCGCCGCGCGCGCCGTCCTATTCATGGAAATGTGCTTTGTGTGGCACTGTTGTTCGGGCGCTTCTGCATTCAGCCGGCAGGCCTGCTTCCCGGCATCGCCGCAACGGGGTCGGACGCGGAGTCGAGCGCGCTTTCCCATTGCGCGAGAAGGCGCCGCCGCTGCTGGGGCGATGTCAGCAGGAAGTCGTTCATCAATGCAATGAAGCATTGTTGATCCATGTGGCTCAGCTCAGCGAATTCAAGCAAGAGCCGGCGGGCCTGGCGTGAAGAACGTGTGTTCGTATCGGGTTTCTTCATGGTGACATCGCAGCTATTGGGGGCTCATAGTGAATGTCGTGCGCGTGTGCTCGTCGCCGGGTGCAATGGCGCAAGCCCTTGCACTCAGCGCGCGGCCAGGGGAGCAGGGCGTATGCCGTTGACTGTCAGGCCGGCATGCCAGGCGATCCGGGAGAGCCGCCGCGCCGGGCCACCGCGGTGTCGTTGCGCACCGGCAAGCCGGCGCCCCGGGCGGCGCGCACCGGGGGACCTCGCCAGCCCTGCTGGGTTCATTGGTAACTCATCGTGATCGTCGCGCGCCCGTTCGCCGTGCCTGCCGCGACGTCAGGCAGGGTCTGCACATACCGCGCGCGCAGTGGAATATTGAACAAGCCATTTGACGCGGAACCGGCAAACCACTGGTTCAGGTTGCCGGCAGCACTGGAATCGGCACCGTACCTGAGCGGTGTCGAATCCTTGAGCACCTGGATCCCGACGCCTTGGGCGGTCGAACCCGGCGAAAGCGTGAGTACGTCCCCGCGATTGGCCGGATCTGTCATGTCGGTCAAGGTCGCATAGACGTTGGTCGTGGCGCCCGAGATCCCGTCCGCGCAGGAAAGCGCGACTTCGAACGGGTTTTCGTTCGCTGTCGACCCCACCCCCTTGAAGTCGCCGATGGGGACATTCCTCATCGGCACCGAGATGTGGGCGCTCGACAGCTTGCAGGTAGGAACAAGCGGCTTGATGGCCAACATGCCGTCGATCATGTACTGCGTGGATTTCAGCTCGCCGCCCCGATACCATTTGGCGGCCACCTCGCCGCTCAGGATGCCACCTGCGGTAATCGGTCCGGTCTTGACGAGTTGAATGGTCAGCCGCAGCTCCGTGGCTTCCTGGACCGAAACAGCCATACTGAAATGGCTCCACGGCCACCAGCCCGGGTTGTCGGTGTATTGCATCCTGATCCCCACGCCGTTGATGGGAGTTGACATGGTGTGGTACGGACCCGGCGCCTCGAGCCTGCCAACGATCAGCATGAAGGGCTGGCACTGGTAGTCTACGGGCCCGCTGTTTTCGGCGTGAAAGATGAAATCCCCGGAGTAGAGAACGGTGCCGTCTGCCACAAGCGGATTGAACGTTGGTGGGTTGAAGCCGGTCAGCCTGTAGCGGAACGGCTTGCCGTCGGTGGTCGGGAACTGGTCGCAACTGGCCAGCGCCGGAGTGGAAGCCAGCAACGCCAATAACAGGATTAGTTTTCGCATGATCATTTTGCCAAGGTTTGGAATATGACAAGCCGGGAAGATGGTGAACCGTTCACAAGCCCGGCCCGATATGCACCGGACCGGGGGAGGGAGATCTCTGCATGCTCATCCCCGGGGCCTGCGGCAAGCCGGTGGTCACGTTCGTGACGGGCGCGCAGATGGCCTCGATCTGTTGATAGCCGCTGCCCTTTCCTGCCTTCTTGCGTTCCGGCAACTCGTACGCGATGCGGCAGGCCGAGGCTTCGTCGTTGCCCCAGGTCACCTTCAGTTCGCCCTTGTCCTGGAGGCCGCGCGCAAAGATCTTGCTGGCCTGGCCGACCACGCCGACTTCCTGCCCACCCTCGTCGTGGACCGCCGCGCCGAACGGCAGCGCCATGTCGTTGGACCGGCGCGCCCGGATCATTGCCGAGCGTCCCGAGACGGTCTCGAACTTGAGCATCGGCACCGAGCCGGCGCGCGGGGCGACTTGCTGGCTGGTCTCGCGCAGTTCCACGTCGGTGGACAGGCCCTTGGGATCCAGCGACACCGTATTCATGCTGTACGGCGTCAGGTACGGCACGACCGCATAGCCGCGGCTGTCGATACGCACGCCCGACGCATTGGTCACGCGCGCGCCCTCGGCGTTGGGCGCCTCGACAATCGCGAAGGTGTCGGACAGCGGCTGCGACAGCGTGACGCCGCCGCGGTGCAAGACCGCCGCGCCGCGCACGCCGATCGCGGCTTGCTGGTAGTCGGAGCCGCCGCTCACGCTGGCGTTGAGATCCGCATACGGGCTGCGGTACAGCACGTTGGCGCCGCCGTCGGTGCTGCTTTGTCCGGCACCCGAGGTGTGGTTCGCGCTCAGGCTGTAGGAGAGTTCGTTGTCGGCCCCCGCGGAGCCCGACAAGGTGGTCTGCGCCTGCATGCTGCCATTGCTGTTGCGCGAGACGTTGCCGGTCAGGGTCAGCGGGTTCTGCTTGCCCAGCGGGATCGTGACGCTCGCGAAGTACATCGTGCCCATACGGCCGTCGGCGCCGCGCTGGCGCGTGGCCGAGACACCGAAGGAAATATTCTTGTAGACGTTGTTGTAGCCGACCGAATAGTTGATGTCCGAGCCGTCGCGGTTCCAGTAGTTGGCCGTGGAGGCGGTGACGTTGAGCCGCCCGCCCCGTTCGCCGAGCCGCTGGCCGAGCGTGACCGATGCGCGGTTGCGCTGGCGCCATACGCTGTCGATGGTGTGGCCTTGATCCGCCTGTGCGCGTGCGCGCATGGCTTCGTTGAGACCGAAGTAGCCGCCGGTGGAATAGCGGTAGGCGGCGATCGACAGATCGGTTCCGGTTTGCAGGACCGACTTGGAGTAGCTGAGCCGCGTACTGGTGCCGTTGAAGGTCCCGACGCCCGACACCGAGGTGTGGGCCTGCGTCACGTCCGCGCCGACCGCGCCGACCGGCGTGTTGAAGGCGCCGCCGAGCATGGCCGAAGCATAGCCTTGCGCCAGCGTCACGCCACCATAGCCGGTGACCAGGTTGTTGAGGCCGCGCTGCCAGGTACCCTGGACGAACAGCGGGTTCTTGCTGTTCTGGGCATCGCGCACCGCGCCGGCCACGACGCTGTAGCGGTTGACGCCGGGCCGCAGGGACAGCGGCACGGCGGCATACGGCACCGAGAACGAGCGCACGGTGCCATCCGCCTCGGTTACCGTGACGTTCAGGTCGCCGCCATATCCGGTGGCGTAGAGGTCGTCGATCTCGAACGCCCCGGGCGCCACCGTGGTCTCGTAGATCGTCATGCCGGCCTGGCGGATCGTCACCCTTGCGTTGCTGGTGGCGACGCCGCGCACCGTGGGCGCATAGCCGCGCAGCGAATCGGGAAGCATGCGGTCGTCGGTGGCCAGGCGCACGCCGCGGAAGGCCGTCGAATCGAACAGTTCACCGCTTGTGTACGCTTCGCCCAGGGTTAGCTGAGAAGCCAGCTTGAGCAGGTCGCGCTGAACGTAAGTCGAGATGTTCTGGTAATCGCTGTGGCCGCTCCCGCTCCAGTTGTACGAGCCGTTGTGGCGGAAATGCCAGTCGCCCGCGTTGAAGCCGGCGTTCAGGCCAAGGTAGCCCTGCGTCTGCACGCCATTGCTGCCGTGGCCCTTGAAGCTGTAGACATTGAACTGGTAGCCGAGGATGCCCGTCGTCACGCCGGAGTCCAGCAGTTCGGGACTCACGGAGCCGCGTGCGCTGCGGCTCAGGGAAACCTGCGGGATGCCAAGTTCCAGGCGCTGGTCGCCGAAATCGAAACTCGCGCTTGCCCCGGGAATCACCTCGGTGATGGGCAGGCATTCGCCTGAGGCCGCAAGCCGCGTAGCCATCCCGGGTGCCAGCTTCCGGAGATCGACGCCGGCCTTTTGCAGCAGTCCGGCGTCGAAGCACGCCTGTGCGTCGCTGTCATCCGCGCCGAGAGCCCGGAACGGCACGTCGGTGCGGCTGACCCGGTTGCCATTGACGTACATATCGATGTTGTAGGTGCCGGGCAGAACGACATTGCCCCGCTCGAAACGCGACAGGTCCACGCGCCGGCTGCTGCCCGTTGCCAGGAATCCGCTGTCGAACTCGACTTGCGCGACCTGCCTGGTTGCGGGCGCGGCCGCCTCGGCCAATGCCTCGGACTGCCAGGCGGCCAGGCTCGACAGCACCAGCGCACACAACGGCTTGAGGCGGAAAAGAGGGTTGCCATCCTGGGCCGGACGTTGGGCCGGGGTCATTGCGGGTTGCTCCTTGTTATGGGCTGCCGGGACATCCGCGCATGGCGGATGCGAGGCCGAACGGGGTCCTCCAGCGTCCCGCCGGGGGACCTGGCCACACGCTTCCCGGCGCAAGGCTTTTCAGGAAAGCCTCAGGCTGGCGAAGCGGATGGGGACCTGTACTGGATTCGGGAAGGAACGGCGTGGGGGCGGGTGATTGCCCAGGGTGCCGCGCTCAGGGGCCATGGCGCTGCTACCCTGTTGCTACGATCAGCCTCCCGGCTTGAAGGGGGCGACAGGCTTGCCTTGCACGATGCCGCCCCAGTCGTTGATGCTGCTGAAGTCGACTTGCGCGGCCGATGCCGGCGCGGACGCGAGGCCTTCGATCGGGAACAGATGCGAGGTGCCGGGCAGTACGTAGCCCATGCCGGCATTGAAGTTCTTGCCTTCGACCTTCAGCGCGATGCTGCCCAGGTTCACGACAAAGGGGGTAGGGTTGCTTGCCTTCAGCGCATATCCCTTGCCGCTGTCGGCCTGGACGATTTCCCACACGATCTTCGCGGGCGCTTCGTCGGCGCGGCCGGGCAGGGCTGGCGGGCGGAACATCATCTTGATGCGGGTACGGAAGGCGAGTTGCAGGCGGTTGGCATCTTCACCGATCTCGGCCTTCGGCGGGACTTCGAGCACATTGAGCCAGAACAGGGATTCCTTGTCCTGTGGCATCGGCTCCTTGCTATAGATCACGCGCAGCATCTGGCCCTTGCCGGGTTCGAGGCGGAACATCGCGGGCGTCAGCGTGAACGGCACGTCGATCTTCTCGGGCGACTCGTTGGCGTCGCCCTTGTCGAGCCAGGTCTGGACCAGCGCCGGCGTCTGGCCGTCGTTGGTGAGGCTGACCGTGACTTCGCGCTCCTGCGCCGGAAAGATGATCCGGGTGCCGGCGATGACGACGCTCGCGTGTGCCTGGGCCGCAAGCAGACTGGCCACGAAGGCCACCGCCATGAGCGGCTTGAGAATGGTGTGTTTCATCTTCACTTCCGATGCGTTGGATTCCTGGGAGATTGCGTTTCCTCGGAAGCCGTCTCGAAAACGCAGAAACGGCTTGGAAGGCTGCGCATCGCTGCGGGAGCGGCTCGGGCGGAGCCGTCTCCCGCGAAGCGCTTATTGATAGACCAGCGAGTACTGGACGCGCGAGTTGGCGGCGCCGGCCTGGACCGTGCCGGTCGACACGTACTCAGCGTAGTAGTGCAGGGTGGTGATACCGCCCGTGACGAGATCCACGGCGGGCGAGTTCTGGTCGTTCTGCGCGGCGCCGGCCTTGATCGGGTTGTAGCTGGCGTTCAGCAGGCGGATATCGACGCCCGAGGCGCCGCCGGCGTCCACGGTCAGGCGACCTTCGGAATTGACGGTCGAGCCGGCCTCGAATGCGGTGGCAACCTTGGTGCTCGAACCCGCGCAGCCGTCCAGCTTGATGGTGAAGGGCGTGCGACCCGCGACGGCGCCTGGTTGGCTCAGGGCCGACGTCGAGACCGGCGGCAGCGCCACGGTCATCATGTTGGCGCCACCGCCGCCATTGATCGTGCAGGTCGTGGCGACCACGCTGCCGGTGAATTCGATGGTGCCGTCAGCGGCGTGCGCGGCGGGCGCGAAAGCGGCAGCGCAGGCAGCGGTGGCGATGGCGGAAGCGATCAGGTTCTTTTTCATGATTCAGATAGCAGTAGTTGGAGGGGGTTGCTACTTTCGAAGTGCTGCTGTGTTGATGCAGGCTTCAGAAGCAAGTTTCGGGTAAACCCTTTTTTGTTTCTATCTGACCTGAACGAAATTCATGGCGAATAGATAGGACAAGTACGAAAGTGATGCAGGTACCGTGCGGGCGCGTCGTAGTGGCTCGTGCGGCGCAAGTGCGATCGCGGGCGTGGCCAGTAAAATCCGGGCGCGGGAGTGGCGCGGCGAGGGGGCATCTGCTTCCGGCGCAGGCAGGAGGAGACGCCAGGGAATCCGCCGTGAGGCTGGCGCTGGATGAACCGCGTCATCTCGAGGCGCTGCTCGCCGAAGTCGGCACTGGCGGTGGCGTCGTCGACGGGCTGGAAGGGCGGGTGGCCGCCAGCGATCGGATTGCGGCGATCGAAGCCGCTTGCACGGCCAGGCCGATACGCGTTACGCCTCGTGCTCTGCGCAGAACGTCGCGAGTTCCTGGCGGAAGGTCAGCATGACCTCCTTCTGCAGCAAGGACTGATACTCGCGGAACGGCGTGTCGAGATCGAAGGCCGCATCGTTGTAGGTGCGTTGCAGGAATGCCAGCGACTCGGCCAGCGAGCGTGCCTGTTCGGACTGATGCAGGCGTAGCCGCCAGTCCACCGCTTCGTGATGGTCGGCGAGCAGGTTCTGGTGCGGCGGGCAGGCGATCTCGCCGACCTGCCTGGCTTCATGAAACGCCACCAGGTAGGCGCAGATGGCCGACATGCGCCGGTTGGCCTCGGAGGCCGATTCGGCCAGCATGACCGCGGATGCCGCGAGCTCGTCCGGGCGGCTGCGCGTACGCCGCCGCTCGGGTGCGGCCGCCTGCAGCGGCCGCACCGCGACCAGCAGCGATGGCGGCAGCACCCGGTTGAATTCCCTGGCAAGCACGGCGTGGATCGTGTGCGTGAGCCGGGCACAGCTCGCGATATCGTCGCTGATATAGAAGTCGAGCGCGACCGCGCTTTTCCTGACATCCGAAACCACCGCCCGGACCGGAGTGGCGCCCTCATCGCGCAGCGCGGCCAGGCAGATATTGGCGCGCGCCAGCCATTCGCCGTTGTGCCGCAGGGCGTCGGCCAGGCTGTTTATGGTCATTTCCTGATCGGCACGCAGCGTCACCACCATGCGCGGGTGGGAAAGGCTGTCGCTGACGGCATGGAGCGGATCGGCGCCAGAGCTTGCCGGCATGATGCGTTTGTTCTTTTTCATCTCGCTCCTGATCCTGTTGGCCGGCGGACGCCCGGTGGTGGTGCCGGGGCAGGGCGACGCCGTAGCGGTGAAAAGTAGAGGCAAGAAGTATGGCGCCGTGCGCGCCCGGGCGGATGCGGACTTTTCCCGAGCCGATTGCGGCGGATTCTGCGCGGCGGCCGTGATGGCATTGCCCGCATCCTGACTTGCGCCGGTGGCGTCCCGGGTCGGCAGGACGAATGCCATGGCGCCATCGGTAATGGCGACCTTTCCGCGGCCAATTCAGGGCTTTCCCATGCGCGCCACGAGGGAACTATCGGAGAATCCCGGAACAGAAATCGCGCCCCGCGCGCGCTAGCAGCAAATGGCGCAATATTTTCAGATGGAGGCTGCGCAAAAATGACAACGGTGTTGATAGTTGACGATCATCCGGCGATGCGCATGGTCATGCGCACGCGGTTGTTGCAGGTGCTCGGCGTAAGCCGCGTCCTCGAAGCCGGCAATGGTCAGTCAGCGCTGGACATCATGAACGAGTGTCCGGCCGACCTGGTCATCCTGGACCTCGACCTGCCCAAGGTCAATGGACTGGAAGTCATTCCCCGGCTGCGGATGATGCAGCCGCAAGTGCGGATCCTGGTGCTGTCCGGCCAGGATACGCTGACGTTCGCGCCCCGTGCCATGCAGCTTGGCGCGCGGGGCTTCGTAAGCAAGCAGCAGGAAATGGGCGAGATCATGCGCTGCGTGGACGCGGTGATGGCCGGCTACACGCTGTTCCCGCCCGAAGTCGGCGACGCCGAGTCGGTGCCTCCTGACATGCGCGACGACAGAGACCGGCTCCGGCGGCTGACCGACAGGGAGATCGTTATCCTGCAGATGCTGGCCAGAGGGATGTCCAATGCAGCCATCGGCAAGCTGCAATTCATCAGCAACAAGACGGTGAGTAGTCATAAGATCCACATCATGGCCAAGCTCGGCGTCGCCACGCTGGTGGAGTTGGTAGACTTTGCCCGTCGCTGCCATATCGCGCCGTGACGGCGGCAGAATCTTCATTGTGAATCGTCCGGAGGACAACAATCATGCATCGCGCATTGATCATCGGTGACACCGCGGACTGGGCCGAAGACAGCGGCGTCGCCGCGCTGCTGGAGGGCCTGGGCTTCGAGGCGACGGCACATGCGGTGGAATCGCCCGGGGCGCCGGGGCGAGGCTGGCGCCTGGTGCTTGTGCGGCTTCCGGCAGACGGCGCACTGCCGGCCAGGGTGGTGCCGGATTCCGACGGCGCCGGGCCGACGCTGTGGCTCGCGGTTTCATCCGCTACCGCGGCTTCCGTGGACACGCGCTTCGGTGGCATGCTGACGGAGCCGGTACGCGAGCATGACCTGGCGCGGGAGCTTGCTCGGCATGGCGTCCTGCCGATCAGCGCGCAGGAGGAAGCGGCATTCTGGCCGGCCATCGAAACACTGTCCGATGGCGATCCCGACATGATCGCGGAACTGGTTGCCAGCCTGGTCGATACCAACCGCGCGGATCTCGTGCTCCTGCGCAATGCCTGTGCTGCCGCCGACTGGGACGAGGCGGCCTCGCTGGCACACCGTTTCAAGGGCGCGGCCAGGATCCTGGAGTGCAGTTCGGTGGTTGCGCTCTGCGCGCGCCTGGAAGCGGCGGCCCGCGCGCGCGACGCCGACGGTGTCAGCGCGCTGCTGGCGCTGTTCGAGCCGACCGTGGAGCGTCTGAACAATTGCCTGGAGGCCCGATAGCGGGCCCGGCCGGGAATAAAAAGCGGATGCCCCGGTGCAGGCTTGCACCTTGCACCGGGACATCCGCGGCAAGCCCGACAAGCCGGAAAGTGCCGGCCGGGCAGGGATTGTCAGAAGCGGTGACGCATGCCGACGCTGGCGCCAAACTGGTTTTCGCCGGGCAACACCTGGCCATCGCCGTTCACGCTGGTCTGCGACATGAAACCGCGCGCGTTGTCGGTCTTGTTCAGCGCATAGGCCATGTTCATATAGAGTTCGGTGCGCTTGGACACGGCGTAGTTGGCGCCGAGCGAGAACAGCCACGGATCCGCGCTGGTGCCCCGGTAGTCCTGGTAGTACAGGGCGCCACTGAACGAGGTCGCGGCCGTCAGCTGATAGCTAATGCCGGCCCAGCCCAGGTGAGCGATGCCGCTGCCCGTGGCGGGCGTGAAGCCCAGGTGTTGCCAGCGATAGCCGCCGAAGACCTTGGCGGGTCCGAAGGCGTAGCTGCCGGCGATGCTGGCGCGCTGGTCATGGCGGTTGCGGCTGGCAATGGTGTCGCCGTTCTTCTGGTCGAAGACAGCACCGACCGCGAATGCGCCCGTGGCGTAGTTCAGGCCGAATGCATATTCGCGGCCGACCTTCCATTGTCCCGGGACTTCTCCATTCGTTCCGCTGACACCGTCATGACCGAAGCTGTAGAGCCCGGACGCGGTCAGGCCGCCGAAGCTTCCGCGGTACTTGATGGCGTTGTCGGCGCGCGAGCCGAAATCATTGTCCATTGCATAGATGGAGTAGCTGCTCGCGGTGGCCATCGGATCATACCGCAGCGCGAAATCGTACATCGGCGTCTGTTGGCGGCCAAGCGTCACGGTACCTCCCGGCGTTTCCAGCCCGACGTATGACTGCCGGCCGAACAGGCGCCCATCGGTCTTGCCATCGTCGATGGAAAATCCGCTTTCCAGCACAAAGATGCCTTTCAGCCCGCCGCCGAGGTCCTCGACGCCGCGCAGGCCCCAGCGCGAGCCGGTCAGCCCGCCACCGGACTGCATGCGATAGACCTTGTCGCCGTTGCCGGGCTGCCTGTTGACGAATTCCAGTCCGGCATCCGCCACGCCGTACAGGGTGACGGCGCTTTGCGCCCAGGCGCCGCTCGCCAGGATCAGGGCAGCTGATGCAACCATTGTCTTCTTCATATCTGATTTCCTCGGTTAAGAAATTCTGGTCTTTCCCTCGCCCAGGGTGAAACCTGGCGAGCGCCCGCCCGCTACCGGGACATGCCGAGGTCCGCGGGGACCGCGCACTCGTCGGCGGCGATTGCCGGAAGGTGCATCCGCAGCGGCACCCCGTCGGCCGGGAGCCGTTCTGTGCGTGCCTCCGCGGGCCAGTCGGCGCGCGGCGTCTCCTGGACGTCCAGGCGATAGCCAAGCGCGTGGATCGACGCGATGGTGATGCCATTGACGGGCCGCAGCTCCAGCACGCGCCGCAGGCGGGCAATCAGCGCGGCGAGCGCGCGCGACATGGCGGGCAGCACCCGGCCCCACACCATGATTTCGATATGGTTGCGGGGCAGTACCTGCGACGGCGACGAGAACAGCAGCCAGGCCAGGCTGAATTCCTTGGGCGTAAGATGGATATCCCTGCCGTGCAGGCTGGCGCAGTACCTGTCGACGTTCAGCACATAGGCGCCGAGGTGGATCAGGCGCCGGCGTGCGGTCGGGGCAGTGTCGTGACGGCGGCAATGCGACACCATCCGCGCCAGCAGTTCGGCCGGGCGCAACGTCGAGCAATGGTCGTCGGCGCCCGCGGCGAACGCCTCCATGATTTCATGGTGATTTGCCTTGGCGGACACCACGATGACGGGGGTCTGGAATGCGAACGTGCAGCGGATCATCCTGACTACCTCGGCGCCTTGTCCGTCCGGCTGGTCGCCGGCAATCAGGATCATGTCGAAGACCTGCTCGCGCAGGTCGCGCAGCAGCCCGGCGCGCGCGGCGTAACGATGGCAAGGGAACCCGGCGCCGGTGACGAGATCGGCGACCGACAGGGAACTCGCCGGGTTGGCATCCAGTAATGCGACTTTCATAGATCGACCTCAGAGTCTGTCCGCGCGCAAGTGGCATCGATGCGTGACGACGCCTGGCGAGCGGAAATACAACATAGCCCCAACGCCCCCTGCCGGAACCGGGAAAATTCCCCAAGAAAGACGGAATACTTCGGTTTCGCCCCCGCGTTTTGCGCCAGATCAATTGGCGGGAGGGGGGGGCACCCGCGCCGGCGTTGCGCAAGCGGCACGACGACACGCCGCGCGGTGCGGCAGAGGACAGCCAGCCTGGCCGTGGAGGCGCTATCATGCTCAGCCATCGAACACCGGGCGCCCGGCAGCCAGCGCGCGTTGCACAATGCGCCGGCACCGAACGCAGGCAGCGGGCGGCCGCGCCGGAACGCAACGTATCGCAGCGACATAGGACAACCGACTCATGAGCAAAACCTGGACCTCGCGCGAGGCCTGGCAAGGGTGGCTGGTTCATCTCGCATTGCTGCTCTTTTGCGCCGGCGCGCTGCCTGCCGGGGCGGGGCAGGCGTCACCTGTGGCGGCGGCGTCCGCACCGGTCGTCATCAGGATCGGCATCGTGAAGCAGGGGTTGCCGCCATTTCTGTTCGCGCGGGGGCCGCAGCCTAGCGGATACGGCATCGACATGCTGCGCGAAGCGCTCGGCGGCGCGACGACGCGCTTCACGGAGCGCGAGTATCCCGACATTCCTGCCTTGATCGCGGCCACCTGCAAGGGCGAGATCGACATCCTGATCAGCATGGCGAAGACGGATGCGCGCAAGAATTGCCTGATCTATTCCGAGCCCTACTTCAACGGCGACACGGTCGTGGTGGGGCGCCGCGCGGATCAGGTGGCCGGGACGCTGTCGCCCGGCTCCACGGGCGCCCGCTTCGCCGTCGAACCGGGCTTCTATATGGAAGGCGTGGTGCGTGCCAGGTATCCCCGCGCCACGCTGGTGCCGGCGGGCGACGTCACGGACGGCCTGCGCGCCGTCGCAACGGGCAGGGCGGATTTCTATTCGGCATTGCAGCCGGTGGCGGAATACACGCTTGCCAGGCGCGAGTTCGACACGCTCTCGGTGGTCAATACCTACCGCGAGCCCGGCAGCGAGGTGTATTTCGCATTCCCGCCCGCATCCACCGCCTTCCGGGCCCAGGTGAATGCTGGGCTGGCGCGGATAAGCAGCGAGCGCCGCCTGGCGCTGCTGGCCAGATGGATCAATGCGCGGCTGGTGCAGCAGGAGCCCGCGGAACAGTTTTTCCTGGCGCCCGAGGAACGCGCCTTCCTGAGCGCGCTGCCGCCCCTGCGGGTAGGCTTCGACGTCGGGCTGGCGCCGTACAGTTATCTCGATGAAAGCGGCCGTCCAAGCGGGATTGCGCTCGACTACCTGGGCTACCTGGGCGAGGCGCTTGGCCTGCGCTTCCAGCGTGTGCCTTCGGCGAGCTTCGGCAAGACCGTGGAGGCCATGCACAGCGGTGGCCTGGACCTGATGGCCGTGGCCGCCCCGCACGATTCCGGCTTGCGCGCTCTGCCGGTTTCGCGTCCGTATGCGGCATTTCCCGTGGTGATCGTGGGCCGGCAGTCGGCGCCGGCGATCGGGCATCTCAAGGACATCGAAGGGCTGCGCGTTGTCGTCACCGCCGCGGGCGGCGTGGGCGACATGGTCCGCACGGAAGTCCCCGGCGCGCGCCTGTCGACGGCCGCGAGCGTCCATGCGGCCCTGGACAGCGTGGCGAGCGGCAATGCCGATGTCTATGTCGACGACCTGGCCTCGGCCGATGTCGAGCTGCAGCGCAGTTTCGCCGGCAAGTTGCGCGTCATCGGCTCCGGGGAGCGTCTGCTGGATATCGGCTTCGCCGTGTCGCCGGCGCTGTCGGCACGCCTGCTGCCGCTGGTCAACCGGGCCCTCTCGGCGCTGCCGGACCAGCGCCGGCTCGATATCCAGCAGCGCTACATGGCGGCCAGCTACGTGCTCGAGCCATCGTGGCGGCAGATACTGGAGCGTGCCGGGCTGCCGTTCGCGGCGCTGCTGTGCGTTGTCGCCATCCTCCTGCGCTCGCAGTACCTGTTGCGCAGGGAGGTGGCGGGCCGGCGCGAAGTCGAGCGCAAGGTCTCCGTGCAGCAGCGCTTCCAGTCGACGCTGATCGATGCCGTGCCCGTGCCCCTTGCGGTGATGGACAAGCAGGGCCGCTACCTGGCGGTCAATGCGGCGTTTGCGTCCTTGCTGGACGTGAAGCAGGAGGATCTGGTCGGCCGCCTGCAGAACGAGGCCGAGGTGTGGGGCGCCGAGATCAGCGCGACGCTGGACCGCGCGATCCGCGAAGCATTGCTGGCCGGGGAGATGCGCCATATCGCGCTCGATTTCCAGGGCACGGCCGGGCACGCGCGGCACTTTATTTGCTGGCTGCAGCCATTCGCCCCGAACGAGGCGGATGCCGGCGGCATCATCTGCTCGGCGGTGGAGGTTTCGGAGATCCGCCTGGCCGAGCTCAAGGCGCGCAAGGCCGAAGCGCGGCTGATCGACGTCACGCGGCACCTGCCGGCCACGGTGTTCCAGATGCGCCAGGCACAGGGCGAGGACTTTGCCTTCGTGTGGGTCAGCGGCAATACGCAGGAGCTGTTCGGGCTCGATGCCGAGGAAATCGTTGCCGACACCGCGCGCGTGCGGGCCTGCATCCATCCGGAGCACGCCGGGCCCCTGCGCGAAGCGGTCACCCGCGCGGGCGAGATCCTGCAGCCGGTCAATCACGAGGTGCGCCTGCTTGGCAGGGGCGGCTTGCAGTGGGCGCGGCTGCACGCGGTGCCACGCCGCGAGGACGACGGCAGCACGTTGTGGAACGGCTACTGGACCGACACCACCGAAGAACACGCGCGCGCCGCCGCGCTGGGCAGCGCGCGCGACACCGCCGAGGCGGCTTCCCGCGCCAAGGACAACTTCCTGGCCATGATGAGCCACGAGATCCGCACGCCCATGAGCGGGGTGCTGGGGCTGGTCGAACTGCTCGGCCATACCGAGCTGAGCCGTGAACAGGCGTCCACCGTCGGCATGATCGAGGACTCGGCCGGGGCCTTGCTGCAGATCCTGGACGATATCCTCGACTACTCCAAGATCGAAGCCGGCCGCATCGACATCGAGTGGCTGCCGCTGGACCTGCGCGAGCTTTGCGACAATGCGCTGGGACTGCTTGCCACGCGCGCGCACGACAAGGGCCTGCTGATGCGGCTCGATGTTAGCGAGGATGTGGCCGCCGTGGTGCTCGGCGACAGCGTGCGCCTGCGCCAGATATTCTTCAACCTGCTCAGCAATGCGATCAAGTTCACCGAGCGCGGCACGGTCAGTTTCGCCGTCGAGGTAGCCGGCGAGCGCAATGGCGCGCAGACCATCGTCTGCCGCATCAGCGACACCGGCGTCGGCATCGCGCCGGACCAGCGGGCGCGGCTGTTCGAGCCCTTCATGCAGGCGGACTCCTCCACCACGCGGCGTTTCGGCGGCACCGGCCTGGGGCTGTCGATCTGCCGCAGGCTGCTGGTGCTGATGCACGGCGAGATCACGCTGGAGAGCGAGCCGGGCGTCGGCACGCAGGTGGAAGTCCGGCTGACGCTGCCGGTCAGGGAAAAGGCCTATGCGGACCGCCCGCTGGCCGGGCGCCGCGCCGCGATCCGGGTGAGCGATGCCGGGGTCGCGCATGCCCTGGCGCATCTGCTGCGGGCGGCCGGCGCGGATGCGGATAACGGTGCGGATAACAGCGCTGATAGCGGCCCGGATAGCGACCCGGATAGCGGCCCGGATAGCGACCCGGTTAGCGGCGCGCAACCGACGGGCAGGCAAGCGCGCGCGGGTTTTGACCTGCTCTTCCTCGACGACGGCGCGCCGCTACCCGTACAGGCTGGCGCCGCCGCGCCCGCGGTGATCCACATCACCGACAAGCCCAAGCTGGCCGGCTACCGCCTGACGCGAGGCGATGTGCGCCTGAGCGTCAATCCGCTGACCTGGCGGGGCCTCAAGGCGGCCTCGCTGGCCGCGCCGGGCGGGAGCGCCGCGCGCGGCGCCGAGCGCGCCACCACAGGGCCGGCCGGCGTGCCGGCGCTCTCGCGCGAGGCGGCGCTTGCCCAAGGACGGCTGATCCTGGTCGCCGAGGATCATCCCACCAACCGCATCCTGCTGCAGCGCCAGCTCAAGGTGCTCGGCTATGCCAGCGACGCTGTCGTCGATGGCGGCCAGGCGCTGGCGGCGCTGGGCGAGACGGACTACGCCCTGCTGATCACGGATTGCCACATGCCGGTGATGAACGGCTACGAACTGGCTGCGCAAGTGCGTGCGCGGGAGGCCGCGAGAGCGGGCGAAGCCGGCAAGGGGCGGCCCCATCTGCCGATCGTCGCCATCACCGCAAGCACCGAAGCCGCGGAAATGCAGCGTTGCCTGGACGCCGGCATGGACGAATGCCTGTTCAAGCCCGCGCAGCTGCACATATTGCAGGCGTGCCTGGAACGCTGGATCCGGCCGGCAAGCCTGTCCGGCACCGCGACGCAGCAGGAGTAGGCCGGCCGCACGGAGGCGCGGGCCTCAGCGCTGCGCCAGGACCTGCCGCAGTGCCTGCTTGAGCTCCTGCATCGACGCGGGCTTGCCCAGGAAGACGTCGATGCCCGCGGCGCGGCTGCGATGCTCCTCTTCGGCGAGCGTCGATGCCGACACCGCGATGATCGGGGTGTGCCTGCCATCCTTGCTCGCGCGCAACTGCCTGGCCAGGGCAAAGCCATCCATGCCCGGCATGTAGAGGTCGGTGATCAGCAGGTCCGTCGGCGCCGCGTGCAGCGCCTTCCAGGCGCCTTCGCCGTTGTCGCAGATCACCACGTTGTCGTAGCCGAGCTGCCGCAGCTGGGTCTTGAGCAGCAGCTGGTTGACGCGGTGATCCTCCGCCACCACGATGCGCGCCGCCTTCCTGTCCGCCGGCGCCGGCTCGCCGGACGGTGCGACCTCCGCGCCGGGATTGCCGCCGTGGCCGCTCGGCAGCGCCTCCTGGCAGGCGCCGATGAAGGCGCTCCAGGCGATGGGATTGTCGTGCAGCACGACCGGGCTGCCGCTACCCGTGCCGGCCGGCCGGCCGCCCTTGCGCACCAGCAGGATATCGCCGGGATGATGCGCTCCGGCCGCCCCCACGATGCGCAGCGGCGCATGGTATTCGTCCTGGGCGCCCACCACGAAGGGGCGCATGCCGGCGGCGCGGGCGTAGTGCTTGAGCGCCATCACCGCGGCGGGCTCGTCCACGGCAATCGCAATCTTCCTGTTGGCCAGTTGCGGGAACTCGTAGTTGTCGCAATCCACCTGCATCGTCAGCCGCAGCGTCACCGAGGTGCCGTTGCCTTCGGTGCTGCTGATCTCGAGCTGGCCGCCCATGAGTTCGGCCAGTTGCCGGCAGATCGTCAGCCCGAGCCCGGTGCCGCTGAAGCGCCGGGTCGAGTGGCCGTCGACCTGCTCGAACGGCTCGAACAGCATGTGCAGCGCCCCGGCCGGGATGCCGATGCCGGTGTCGCTCACGGTGATCTCGATCATCTCGTGCCCGTGCGCGCTTTCCACCTGCGCGGCGCTCACGCTGATGCTGCCTTGCACCGTGAACTTGATGGCGTTGGAGATCAGGTTGAGCAGGATCTGGCGGATGCGCACGGCATCGGCGAGATAGCGTGCCGCGATGCCGGAATCGATGCAGATGTTCATCCGCAGGCCCTTCTCGCAGGCGTTGCCGGACAGCAGGAATACCGCGCCCTCGATCAGCTCGCGCAGATCGGTCCCGGTCTCGACGATCTTCATCTTGCCGGCGCCGATCTTGGCATAGTCGAGGATGTCGTTGAGGATCTGCAGCAGGGCCTCGCCGGAGCTGTTGGCCACCTGGGCCAGATGCCGCTGGTGGTCGTCCAGCCCGGTATCGATCAGCATCTCCAGCAGGCCCAGCATGCCGTGCATCGGCGTGCGGATCTCATGGCTCATCATGGCCAGGAAACTGTCCTTGGCGTGTAGCGCCGCCTCCGCGGCATCCCTGGCCTGCATCAGGGCCTCGGCCTGGGCGCGCTCCTGCGCGGCGGCGTCCTGCAACTGCCTGATCAGCAGGTTGCGGTCGGCCTCCAGTTCCTCCCTGGCGATCGCCGCGCGCCGCAGCACCTGCACGGAATGCAGCAGGGCGCCGATCTGGGTGCCGCGCCGCGCCGACGGCAGCGTGAGGTTGTAGTCGCCCCCGGCGATGCTTCGTATGGCCTCCGTGGCCCCGGACAGCGGGCGGATGATGCGGCGCGCGAACATGACGATGATGACGCCGAGCGCCAGCAGCGCCATGCCGATGATGCCGCACAGCAGGCGCAGCTTGGCGCCGGCGGCGGCTTCCTGCTGGCGCACGATATGCATGGCGGAGGCGATCTCCGCATCGCGCACGCGGATGATGGCGGCCATGGTCGGGACGTAGCGCTCGGCAAAGGCCGCGGTCGACGGGTAGCGCAGGTCGTGCGGCGGCAGCGCGGCGACCTCGTTGAGATAGGCAACGCCGTCGGTGAAGTAGCTCGATGCCATTTCGTGGATGGCCATCACGGAGGGGCGGCGCGTGGCCTTGTCGTCGCGGGCGCGCATCGTGATCAGCTCGCCCAGCGCGCGAATCCTGCCAGTCTCGGTCCACAGTTCGCGCCGCTCCTCCGCGGACAGCGCCCGGTGCGCGGTGAGTGCCGGAGTGAACACGGAGCCGGCGCGTCCGGCCTGCTCGCGCAGCTCGGCGGACAGGCGCGCAATGCCTGCGTGCTCGGCGGTCAGCGGCTCCGCGCGGATCAGGTCGAACATGACTTCGTCGGAAATCCGCATGATGTCGGCGGTGGCGGTGAACATGGTGCCCAGCACGGTGCACAGTCCGTCGGTGGTGCGTCCCGGGCGCGGCGTCTGCGCAATCCGGTCGACACCCGCGCGCGCGTCGCGCAGTTGCGCGTGGATCTCCCTCAGGAGCTTGGCGCTGGCCGGGCAGTGCGCGCACGGCATGGCGTCGAGATGCGAGACCGCGGCGCCCAGCGCGCGGTCGGTCTCCGCGCGTGCACGGGTGAGCGCTTCCTGCTTGCTGGCCGGCACGGGCGAATCGCTGCCCATCACGGCGTTCGAAGGCCCGCGCTCCGCAGAAGCCTTTTCTGCCGCGACCAGCACCGAGTTGAACAGGTTCAGCACCGGTTCGGTCTCTTGCGCGGCGTTATAGCTCTGCCATCCCAGCAGCAGCAGGTAACCCGCGAGCCCTACCGTGGTGGCGAAGATAAAGGCGGCAAGCAGCCGGAAGCGTCGATCTATTCGCATTGTGTTGTTTCAGGTGCGGTTATGTGCTCGTGTCGACGGCGCATCCGGGCAATCGCGTCACAGCCGGCGGCAATGACGTGGCCGGGACGGTACAAGGTGCTGGCGAAATTCCGGGGCGGTCCCTGGCGCGCCCCCGGTTGATCATGCGAGGCTGGCTTGCCCATCCGGCCGGGCCTGGGCGGACGGGCATGCCGGAGACCCGCGCCGTGCCTTGCGGCGGCCTGGCGCGGTCAGGCGTGGGTGGGTTGTCATGCGGGGAGGCGCCAACAAAAAGCGCGAACGATTCTGGGTGGAACTTGCTGATAACAGGCTGGACTTTATCCCGCCTTTTCCCGCATGATTTTGGGAAATTTCCCAATGTAAGTGGGGAAATTTCCCAAACAGATCGAACGCGCGTAGGAATTTTCTGAGGCCGCCAGGCACGAAGAAAGCATGGCGCAGCGCGCCCTTGCACAGCCTGTGCGGAGGTTCATCCGATGGCCCGGCTCACGATCGCCACCTTCAACATCAATGGCATCCGCGCCCGGCTCCCCGCCTTGCTGGCGTGGCTGGCGCGCGAGGCGCCGGACGTGGCCTGCCTGCAGGAGCTGAAGGCGGACGACGCGGCATTCCCGGTCGGCGAGATCCATGCGGCGGGGTACGGCGCGGTCTGGCATGGCCAGAAATCGTGGAACGGCGTAGCGATCCTTGCCAGGGGCGTAGATCCCGTCGAATGCCGGCGCGGCTTGCCCGGCGATGCTGACGACGCCCACAGCCGCTACCTGGAAGCCGCGGTGCAGGGCGTACTGGTGGCCTGTCTGTACCTGCCCAACGGCAACCCGCAGCCTGGACCGAAGTTCGACTACAAGCTCGCCTGGTTCGAGCGCCTGATCACCCATGCGGCCAGCCTCCATGAGAGCGGCCTGCCGGTGGTCATCGCCGGCGACTTCAACGTGGTGCCGACCGACGCGGACATCTACAATCCGCGCTCATGGCGCAAGGATGCCTTGCTGCAGCCGCAGACCCGCGCCTGCTACCAGCGCCTGCTGGAGCAAGGCTGGACCGACGCCCTGCGCGCGTACTTCGGCGAGACGCGGGTCTATACGTTCTGGGATTACTTTCGCCAGCACTGGCAGACCGACTCGGGACTGCGCATCGATCATCTCTTGCTCAGTGCCGGCCTCGCGCCGCGCTTGCGCGCGGCGGGCGTAGACCGCTGGGTGCGCGGCGAGCCGCAGGCAAGCGACCATGCGCCGGCCTGGGTGGAACTCGACATGGGATCTGCCGCGCAAGGCAGGAAGCGCAAGGCTTAGGAACGCAGGAAGGCGGTGCCGCCGGCAGGCGGCCGCGGCTACGCTGCCCGCTCTGGCACCGGCGACGGCATGCGCGCGGTGGCGGCCGCATCCGGAAGGCCGGATGGCGGCATTGCCACGCGGCTCGCCAGTTCCACGAAGCTGGCGACGCTGGCGGTGCGCAGGGGATAGTAGGCGACCTGATGGCGGTCGCAGACACGCTTGATCGTGCTCATGGAATCGTGGTCGATACAGTCGACCGGGAACACCACCATGTCGGCGCGCGCTACCGTCGCGGCCAGCAGGCCCTTGCGGTCTTCGATGCCGCCGTCGTGCAGCACCAGCTGGCCGCCGGTCGATTCCACCAGCGATTTCAGTGTGTTGTTGGAGCCGGGGCGCCCGCCCACGTAGACGATGCGCTTGCCTTGCAGCAGGCGCAGTCCCGGATGGCGATCCTGCGCCTGCTCGCCGTTGCCATCGGCCGACAGCACGGCATGTTCCATGGCCAGCGCCTCGGCGCGGCTGATCTTGAGCTGGGCCAGCGCGTCTTCGAGCTGCGCGCGCAGCTCCCGCGCCGCGTCCTGCTCTTGCAGCACGCGTTGCTCCGCGGCTTCGCGGCGGCTGGCCTGCAGCGCGGCATCGTCTGCGCGCGCGGCCAGCGTTTCACGCAGCGCGTGGAGTTCGGCATGCGCCGGCTCGCGCGCGGCCAGCTGGGTGAGCCTGTCGCCAAGCTCGGCGGTCTGGCGCGTTGCCGCATCGTGCCGTGCGCTCATCTCCTGCAGGCGTTCCTGCTGGCGCTCGAGCTTGTCGCGCAGCGCCCCGTTCTCCGCTTCCAGCGCCATCAGCCGCCGGATATCGGCGCGGTTGGCGGCGCCCACCAGGTGCGACAGCATATGCACCTCGCCGAAGGCGGCCTGGCGCACCGCGACGCTGGCCTCCGGATGGGTCATCACGGCCCAGTAGGCCGGCGGAATATCGCCGCTGGCCACCGCATCCTGCCAGAGTCCCAGCACGGCCTGGGCACCCCTGGCGGCGCTGAAGCGGCGCAGCGCCAGCGCATAGCGCTCGTCCAGTGCCTTTTGCAGGGCCTTGCAGCCCTCGCCGCCGGCGCCGGCGAGCTTGACCGCCTCGTGATGGATCTCCAGGTCGGTCGTGCGCTGGCGCTCCAGCGCGGCAAAGCGCGGCACCAGCTTGCGCAGCTCGCCGGTGGTCATGCAGGTGCCGATGATCGAGCAGTGCAGGTGCGAGTCCAGTTCCGCCAGCCGCGTGCGGCGCCGACGGCGTGCAGCAGGCGGCGGCTGGCTTGTTGCCGAGCGCCGCCTCGATGCCATTGGCGCGGGCCAGGCGAAACGGGGGAGCGTGCATGCGGAACCTCGCGTGGAAGAAGAAAGGCCGGGTGCCGCGCCGCCAGCCAGGCGCGGAAACACTGCCGTATCGGCGAAATATACCATTGAATATAACGAGCATTGCGTGGCGGCAGATCGCGTTTGCAAAGGCGGTATGATCGGCAAGGTGGAGTGCGCGCTCCCCGCCAGCGCCCCGGCGCGGCCGTCATAACAATGCGAAGAGAGAGGTGAATATGAACACCAGCGCAAGAAACCAGCTGAGCGGCAAGGTCAGCGCCATTCACAATGGTGCGGTCAACGACGAAATCGAACTGGAGGTCGCCGGCGGGGTACGCATCGTCGCCACCATCACCGGGGCGAGCACCAAGCGGCTGGGCCTGGCCGTCGGCAAGGAGGCCATCGCCCTGATCAAGGCTTCGTCCGTGATCGTCGGCGTGGCCGATCCGGGCATGCTGCTGTCCGCCCGCAACCAGCTCGCGGGCACGGTGTCGGGCATCAAGACCGGCGCCGTCAATTCCGAGGTTGCCATCGGCCTGCCGCAGGGCGGCGAGATCGTGGCCATCATCACCAACGACAGCGTCACCAGCCTCGGCCTGAAGCAGGGCGGCGCAGCCGTCGCCATCTTCAAGGCTTCCAGCGTGCTGCTGGCCACGCGCGCCTGAGACCGCCGGCGCGCAGCGTCAGCGGGCGGGCGGCGCCGCGAACACCTCCAGGCTGGTCAGCCTGGAGACGTAGCGGCCGGCCTTGCCGTCATTAGGCATTAGGCACCACCAGTCGGGCAAAGCCGCTGGCGCCCAGCGGCGCGCCATCCATCTCATAGGCGATCAGGTCCGGCTGGTTGCGGCGAAGGCAGTCCGGGGGGCGCGAGCGGATGGACTCGCGCCACGCGCCTGTTTCGCCGCAAGGCCCGGGCGAGTTACCATGCCGCCATGGTCAAACTTGCCCGCTCCCGCACATCCGTCAGCCCGGACAAACCGCAGGCACTCCTGCGCATGCGCATCATGCTGGGCGACACCATCGCCATCGGCCCCGGCAAGATCGCCTTGCTCGAGGCGATCCGCGAATGCGGCTCCATCTCCGCCGCCGCCAGGCGCCTGGACATGTCCTACAAGCGGGCCTGGGACCTGCTCAACGAGATCAACCGCGCGCTGGCGCAGCCCGCCGTGGATTCCGAGCACGGCGGCTCGCAGGGCGGCGGCACGGTGCTGACTCCCGTGGGAGAGGAAGTGGTCCGCCTCTACCGGGCCGCCGAGACGCTCGCCGCCAAGGCCTGCGCGGGCGAGATCGACGCGCTGATCCGGTTGCTGGCAAAACCCTGAGCGGCGGCGCGCCGCCGCTCAGGCGCGAAGATCCACTTGCGCCGCCGCGTGCGCGGCGATCTTGCTGCCGAAGCTGGAAATCGACGGTAGCGTGGCGTTGTGGTGCACGCGGATCATCTCCGCGCTCGCATGCGGCTTGTCGTGGGTCGTGTGCGCGTCCGCCGCCAGCGTGACATCGAGACCCAGCGCCGCGGCGCGTCGCGCCGTGGTGTCGACGCAGAACTCCGTGGCATAGCCGCACAGCACCACGTGCGAAACCGCCAGCGTGGACAGCAAGGCGCCCAGTTCGGTGCGAAGGAAGGAATCCGGCGTGGTCTTGCGGATGAAATGATCGTGAGCCCGCGCATCGAGCGCCGCCACAAGCTGCCACCCCGGCGTATCGAAGCGCAGCTCGTCCTCGCGGGTTTCGTGCTGGATGAATATGACCGGGACGTCCTTGCCGCGCGCACGCGCGATCAGCGCGTTGATATTGCCGATGACAGCGTCGGCCGACGCCGGCTGCGGCGCAGGCCCGAACAGGCCTTCCTGAACGTCGATTACCAGCAGGGCAGATGACATCGTCGCGCTCCTCGCGTCCCTTCGTTGAGAAGCCGCATTCTATCGCCGCCTTCGCGCCACCGGCGCGCCTTGAGTCCGCTGCCGCATTGAACAATACTGGGCCAAGGGTGTTCTCCAAGGAGCGGACCATGCTGCGAGACAGCCATGCATTCAGCGGGTATTCCGTCGACGACATTGCCAAGGCCGTGGATTTCTACGGTGGCGTGCTCGGACTCGAGGTGTCCCAATCCGGCGGCCTGCTGACCTTGAACCTGGCGGGTGGCAACTCCGTGCTGCTCTACCCGAAGCCCGGCCATGTGGCGGCGACCTTCACCGTGCTCAACTTCCCCGTGGAGAGCGTGGAGCGCGCAGTGGACAAGCTCGCCCAGCGCGGCGTGCGGTTCGAGAGCTACGACCTGCCCGGCGTCAAGACCGACGCGCGCGGCATCTCGCGTGGCGAGGGCGGCCCGGTCATCGCCTGGTTCAAGGACCCGGCCGGCAATATCCTGTCGGTGCTCGAGCCGATGTAAGTCCACGCTGCGAGAAATGCAGCCGTTCGATTGCGCTTTGCGTGGGCGTCACCTAATATGCAACCACTGGGTTGCATGAGGGCGGTTATCCGCAACCATTCGCGGATACGGCGGATGTCCGCCTGGCGCCCGGGCCGGCCCAATCGGAGATTGCATGATGGACTCATCCACTGATCGCATTGAACGTCAGATCCTGCTCAAGGCGTCGCCCGCGCGCGTCTGGCAAGCCTTGTCCGATGCCGAGGAATTCGGCAAGTGGTTCTGCGTGGACCTGCGCGGCAAGTCCTTTGTCGTCGGGCAGCCGGTGCGGGGCCAGATCACTTACCCGGGCTTCGAGCATGTGGTGTTCGAAGCCTGGATCGAGCGCATGGAGCCTGAGCGCCTGTTTGCCTGGCGCTGGCATCCGGCCGCGGTGGAAGCGGGGCGCGATTACTCGGCGGAGCCGACCACGCTGGTCGTCTTCGAACTGGAGCCCGTGCCAGGTGGCACGCTGCTGCGCGTGGTGGAATCGGGCTTCGATAACGTGCCGCCGGGGCGCCGCCTGGAAGCGTTCCGTATGAACAGCAACGGCTGGGAGGGACAGATGCGCAATATCGAAAAGCATGTTGCCGCGCAGTGACGTCAGCGCGGTGGGCGCGGTGGGCGCGGACTTGCGCAAGTCCGCGTCGGTCTTCGCCGCGCTCGGCGACGAAACCCGCCTGCGCCTAGTGGCCGCGCTGTGTGCCGGCGGCGCCATGTCCATCGCCCAGCTGACCGCCGGCAGCGACATCTCGCGGCAGGCCATCACCAAGCACCTGCACGCGCTGGCGCAGGTGGGCCTGGTCCACGACATCAAGGTCGGGCGCGAGCGCCAGTGGGCCTTCGATCCGGCACAGATCGAAGCCGCGCGCCGCTCGCTCGAACTGATCGCGCGCCAATGGGATCACGCGCTGGAGCGTCTGCGCCTGGCGCTGGAATCCTAGGCGCCCGCGCTGGCATCCGCGTGCCCGGCGTGGCGCGAAATTGTCCGGTGGCTTTGTGATTCGTGCGTGACTCGTGTCACGGAAATGTCATGTTCCGGCAGGACGATGGCGCTTCGTCCTTGAGGGAGCGGAACATGAACAACATCGAAGCGACGCCCGATGCCGGCGCCCGGCGCCTGCGCCCCAACCTGGACCACCGCCCCGGCAAGCTCGCCGGCCTGGCTTTCCTGTTGCTGCTGGCGGGAGGCATCGCCTACACGGGCGTGAGCCTGGTGCACGATGTGTCCTCGGCGCAGTCCATGCCGTCGACCTGGCTGCCTATCCTGCTGCTCGGCGTGGCCTTGCTGATCGCCCTGGGCTTCGAGTTCGTCAACGGCTTCCACGACACGGCCAACGCCGTGGCCACCGTGATCTACACCAACTCCCTGCCGCCGCACTTCGCGGTGGTGTGGTCCGGCTTGTTCAATTTCCTCGGCGTGCTGGTGTCGAGCGGCGCGGTGGCGTTCGGCATCATCTCGCTGCTGCCGGTGGAACTGATATTGCAGGTGGGTTCCTCGGCCGGTTTCGCGATGGTGTTCGCGTTACTGATCGCCGCCATCATCTGGAACCTCGGCACATGGTGGCTCGGCCTGCCGGCTTCGTCGTCCCATACGCTGATCGGCTCCATCATCGGCGTGGGCGTGGCCAATGCGCTGATGCACGGGCGGGACGGCACCAGCGGCGTGGACTGGCCGCAGGCCATCAAGGTAGGCTATTCGTTGCTGCTCTCGCCGCTGGTCGGCTTCGGCTGCGCGGCACTGCTGTTGCTGCTGCTGCGCGCGCTGGTCAGGCGCCCTGAGTTGTACGCCGAGCCCCAGGGCAACAAGGCTCCGCCCTGGTGGATCCGTGGCTTGCTGGTGCTCACCTGCACCGGCGTGTCGTTCGCGCACGGCTCCAACGATGGACAGAAGGGCATGGGCCTGATCATGCTGATCCTGGTCGGCACCGTGCCGATCTCCTATGCCCTGAACCGCGCCATGCCCGTGGACGAGACCACCCGTTTCGCGGCAGTGGCGCAGGTCACCAGCGACGCCCTGCAACGCAGCTTGCCGGCACCGGTGGCGGCACCCGCCGATCCGCATGGCGTGCTGTCGGACTACCTGCGTACGCGCGCATTCAACGCCGACGTGGTGCCCGCCCTCGCCAGCATCGCCGGCAAGATCGGCGACCAGGTGCGCGCGCACGACAGCCTGGCTGGCGTGCCGGCGACCTCGGTGGCCAACGTCCGCAACGAAATGTACCTCGCGTCCGAAGCCATCCGTCTGCTGGAGAAGGAAAGCACGGTGAGGTTCGATGCCGCCACCAGGGAAAACCTGGGCGCCTTCAAGCGGGAAATCGACACCGCCACCAAGTTCATCCCGCTGTGGGTCAAGGTGGCCGTGGCCATCGCGCTCGGCCTCGGCACCATGGTCGGGTGGAAGCGCATCGTGGTCACCGTGGGCGAGAAGATCGGCAAGACCCACCTGACCTATGCGCAGGGGGCTTGCGCCGAACTCGTGGCCATGGCCACCATCGGCGCGGCCGACGCCTTCGGCCTGCCGGTGTCCACCACTCACGTGCTTTCGTCAGGCGTGGCCGGCACCATGGCGGCAAACCGCTCGGGTTTGCAGATGTCCACCATCCGCAACCTGGCGATGGCCTGGGTGCTGACGCTGCCGGCGGCGATCTTGCTGTCGGGGTCTTTGTTCTGGGTGTTTACCAAGCTGTTCTGAAAGCCATTGCGGCGCGCGCGCCCGGCCTGCCCGCAACGCCCGCATCGCTGATGCTGGCTGCCCCTCGCCCGCCAGCGGCGAGGGGCCGCGGGAATCTCAGGCCGTCGCCAGGCCCGGCGAACGCGGCTTCGCGCCCTGGCCGAAACACGCCCGCCCGCGGAGGATCTTGCCCCTGCCCGGCGCGCACACGAAGGGCGCCGCCATGCGCACGCGAATCGCGCGGCCGGTGTCCTGCCCGCGACAGTGCGGCACTCGCCTGAAACGTTTCATATGCCGGGCTCGGCGAGCGCCGGCGCCGGCGCTGCGCCGTCCTGCCCCTGCTGCAGGAACTGGCGCGGCGAGACGCCAAACCGCGCGCGGAAGTCGCGCGAGAAATGCGCGCCGTCGGCGAAGCCGCAATCCAGTGCGATCTGCGTGATGCTGGCCGGGTTGTTGCGCAGCAGCCAGCTGCCATACTCCAGCCGCAGCGTGCGCTGGAACGCCATCGGCGAGACGCCGATGGCCTCGTGGAAGGCGCGTTCGAGCTGCCGCCGCCCCACGCCCACGTAGCGGGCGATGGCATCCAGCGAAGGCGGGTTGTCGATGCGCTGCTCGATATAGTGGGCGGCCTGGCGTACGCGGATGTCCTTGATGTGCGCCAGGTCGGCATAGAAATGCGCCTGCGGCAGCTTGGCCGGCCGCATGCCCTGCAGCATCATGTGGCGCACCGCCTGCTGGGTCTTCTCCCTGCCGCAATGGCGGGATACGAGGTACAGCCCGAGATCGATCGCGGCGGTCGAGCCGGCGCAGGTGATCAGGTCGCCCTCATCGACGAAGAGATGGTCCACCACGGCGCGCGTGCGCGGATAGCGATCGCGAAAGGCGTCGAGCACGTTCCAGTGCACGCAGACCGAGCGCGATCCGATCAGGTCGGCCTGCGCCAGCGCGAATGTCCCGGTACAGATGCCCAGCATGCGCACCCGGCTGGCCGCCGCCAGCCGCAGCCAGTCGCGCAGCGCGGGCGGCATGTAGGTGTTGGGGTAGTCGTTGCCGCCGCATACCGCCACGTAGTCGAACTCGCCGGGGTCGGCGCTGAGGGCGCCGTTGACCTGCACGGTCACGCCGGCGCTCGAGGTGCGCGGCAGGCCGTCCATGCTCATCACGCGCCAGCTGGTGTGGATCTGGCGGCTGCGCCCGCCGTGGTCGGCGGCCAGGCGCAGCACGTCGATCAGTCCGGAGAAGGCCGCGAGCGTGAACTGGTGCAGCAGGACGAAGCCGACGTTCAGCTCGGGTTTACCCCCTTGCCCGACGGGCGCGGGGGGATCCGGTTCGTGTGGGCCGGTGCTGGCGCCGGTGCTGGCGCCGGTACTGGCGGAAGGCGGGATTGGCATGACGCAATTATTCAACTTTATGGCCACGGCTTGCAAGCTCGGACGGGCTGCCAACGCGCAACATGCATCTGTGGTCGCAACGCAAGAACCTTTCTGGGGACATGACATGGGATCCGAGACCTACCGTACCATCCGCGCCGCGCTGGCCGTCGCCGCAGCGGCAACCGCCACGGCGTGGTCGCCGGGCGCGGCCGCGCAGCCGGCGAAACTGACCGTCGCCATGTACGGCGGCAACTGGGGCGACGCGTTCCGCAGCTGCGTGGCGGAGCCATTTACGAAGGCCACCGGGATCGCGGTGACGCCGGAGATCGGCACCTCCACCACGACCCTGGCCAAGCTGCAGCAGCAAAAGGCCGCGCCCGCCATCGATGTCGCGTGGATGGACGGCGGCATCAGTGAGCTGGCCTACCAGGCCGGCGTGCTGGACAACCTCGATCCCGCGGCGATCCCCAACCTGAAGAACGTGCTGCCCAAGGCTGTGTATCGCAACGGCGGCACCAGCTATGCCGTGGGCTCCGGCTACTACTCGCTGGGACTGACCTACAGCACCAAGTCGGTCAGGCCGGCACCCACCAGCTGGAAGGACATGTGGAAGCCGGAGTACGCGGGCGCGGTGGCCGTGCCGTCGCCGGCCAATTCGTCCGGGGTGCCGTTCGTGGTGTTCATGGCGAAGGTGTGGGGCGCGGACGCGGCCAACCTGGCGCCGGTCTACGCCAAGCTGGCGGCGCTCGATACCGCCCTGTTCTTCGACAGCTCGGGCGCGGCCACCAATGCCTTCCAGAGCGGCGAAGCCGTGATCGGCGCGCATTTCAACGTAGGCGCCTGGGACCTGATCGACAAGGGCGTGCCCATCGGCTTCGTGGTGCCGAAGGAGGGCGCATGGGCAACCGATGCGCGCCTGCACCTGGTCAAGGGCTCGCGCAACAAGGTCGCCGCCGAGAAGTTCATCGACACCGCGCTGACGCCGCAAGCGGCTACCTGCCTGGCGACCAAGCTCTATCTGGGACCGGCCGTGCAGGGCGTCACGGTACCGGCCGACGTGGCGCGCAAGCTGCCGTGGGGCGTCAACGGTTCGGTGGACAGCCTGAGCCTGTTCGACTGGAGCGTCATCAACGCGCGGCGCGCCGAGATCACCGATGCGTGGAACCGGCAGGTCGCGCGCAAGCGCTAGGGTGGGAGCGAGTGATGTCTGATCTGCTGAGCATCGATGCCGTCTGCAAGCGCTTCGGCGCCTATACGGCGCTGGACCATATCCGCCTGGATATCCGGCAGGGCGAGTTCGTCGCCCTGCTGGGCCCCAGCGGCTGCGGCAAGACCACGCTGCTGCGCTCCATCGCGGGCTTCCTGGCGCCGGACAGCGGGCGCATCCTGATCGATGGCCAGGACGTCACGCAGCTGCCGCCTTACCGGCGCCCGCTCAACAC
Source organism: Cupriavidus sp. 05T41 (assembly GCF_056396525.1). Taxonomy (NCBI): domain Bacteria; kingdom Pseudomonadati; phylum Pseudomonadota; class Betaproteobacteria; order Burkholderiales; family Burkholderiaceae; genus Cupriavidus; species Cupriavidus sp. 05T41. The sequence goes on along the minus strand of NZ_JBFTLQ010000034.1, from coordinate 10,267 downwards.
GGTGTTCCAGAACTATGCGCTGTTCCCGCACATGAGCGTGCTGGACAACGTGGCCTACGGCCCGCGCCGCCAGGGCGCGCCGCGCGCCGAGGCGCGCACGCGCGCCATGCAGGCCCTGGAGATGGTGGGCCTGGCGGCGCTCGGCGAGCGCTATCCGCGCGAGATGTCCGGCGGGCAGCAGCAACGCGTGGCGCTGGCGCGCGCCATCGTCAACCGGCCCAAGCTGCTGCTGCTCGACGAGCCGCTCTCCGCGCTGGACATGAAGCTGCGCAAGCATATGCAGCTGGAGCTCAAGCAGCTCCAGGAAAAGCTGGGCATCGCCTTCGTGTTCGTCACGCATGACCAGGAAGAAGCCATGACCATGGCCGACCGCATCGTGGTCATGCACGCGGGGCGCATCGAGCAGATCGGCGCCGGCACCGAGATCTACCGCGCGCCCGCCACGCGCTTCGTCGCCGAGTTCATCGGCGACGCCAACCTGATCGGCTACGAGGCCTCCGGCAGCCAGGAGATCCGGCTTGCCGTGGCCGGGCGCACCGTGCCCGCCATGCAGCCGGGCATGGCGCCGCGCGGCGTGGCCGTGCTGCGCCCCGAGCATCTGCAATTGCTGGACGGCACCGGCGCCGGCGATGCGCAACTGTGCGCCTGGTCCGGCGTGCTGGCCGATGTCGCCAGCGTGGGCAGCCACACCATGATCCGCGCCGATGTGGGCGGGCATCTCATGGTGGCGCGCGCAGCGGGCTTGCCCGCCGCGGGCCTGCGCCCGGGCGGCGAGGTGCGGCTGGGCTTTCATCCCGCGCACCTGCATCTGATCGGGGAGCCGGCATGAGGCACCCGCACGCGATGCTCGGGCTGATGCTGGCGGCGCCGCTGGCGTTCTTCGCGGCATTCTTCCTTGCGCCCCTGGCCGTGGTGCTGACCGCGAGCCTTGCCAGTGGCGAGCCTCACGCCTGGACGCTGGCCAACTATGTGCGCGTGCTGGCGGACAGCTACCACTGGGACGTGATCCTGGTCACCTTCCGCATTGCCTGCGTGACCACGCTTGCCTGCGTCGCGCTGGGCTATCCGCTGGCCTGGTACCTGGTGCGCATGGTGCGCTGGCGTGCGTGGCGCCGGGTGTGCGTGATCCTGCTGGTGGTGCCGATGTTCACCAGCAATATCGTGCGTTCATTTGGCTGGATGGTGCTGCTCGGGCGCAACGGGCTGGTCAACCAGAGCCTGCTGGCGACGGGCCTGGCGGAGCGTCCGGTGCGTTTTCTCGGCACCGAGCTCGGCATCATCATCGGCATGGTCTATGTGCTGCTGCCGTTCGTGGTGCTGGCGGTGGGCAACGCGCTGGCGCGGGTCGATCCCGGCTGCGAACAGGCCTCGGCGGACCTCGGCGCAGGCCCCGCCGCGACCTTCCGCCATGTCACCTTCCCGCTCACGCTGCCGGGCGTGGTGGCCGGCGCGATCATGGTCTTCACGCTGGCGGTCAGCGCCTACGTCACGCCGGCGCTGCTGTCCGGCGGCCGCATCTCGGTGCTCTCCATGCTGATCTTCCAGCAATACAGCTCGACCTTCGATGTCCACTACGGCGGCGCGCTCAGCATCGTCCTGCTGGTCTTCACCCTCGCCATGGTCGCGCTTGCCGGCCGCGCCGGGGAAATCCGCGGAGGTGGGCGATGATCGCCAGGACCCTGATCCGGCTGGTGTCGTGGGCCGTGCTCGCCTACCTGGTGCTGCCGCTGGCGGTGATCCTGGGCAGCTCGCTGACGGCCTCCTCTTTCCTCGCCTTCCCGCCGCAGGGCTGGACGCTGCAGTGGTACCGCACGATGCTGTCCGATCCGAGCTACGTGTCGGCGTTCTCGACCAGCACGGCGCTCGCGCTGGCCGCCACGCTCGGCGCGCTGCTGCTGACCGTGCCCGCGGCACTGGCGTTGGGGCGCCATGACTTTCCCGGCAAGCGCGCCATCGCGGCCGTGCTGATGTCGCCGCTGGTGCTGCCGCACATCGTGCTGGGCGCGGCGCTGCTGCAGTTCGGCGGCTATTTCGGCCTCACGCGCAGCTTCCTGTCCCTGCTGATCGGGCACACCGTCATCATCGCGCCCTTCGTGCTGAGGTCGACGCTGTCGCTGATGACGCCCGAGCAGCGCGCGCTGGAAGAAGCGTCCTACGACCTCGGCGCCAATCCCTGGACCACGTTCTTCCTGGTGGTGCTGCCGCAGATCCGCCCGGGCATCGTCACGGGCGCCATCTTTGCCTTCATTTCCTCGTGGATCAATGTCGAGCTGTCCATCTTCAACACCACGGCGGACCTCAACACAATCCCGGTCAAGCTCTTCAACTACGTGCAGTACACCATCGACCCGACCATCGCCGCAGTCTCGGGCGCGACCATCGTGGTGGCCGTGGTGGCCATCGCGATCCTCGATTTGACCATCGGCCTGGACATGCTGTCCGACCGCAAATGACCCACTCCGCAACCCTTCAGCAAGGAGCTCCAGCCATGCGCAAGCAAGACGCGTTCGACGTCATCTACACCCACACCGAAGGGGAGCCGCTTTGCATCGTGCACAGCGGGATTCCCTATCCCCCCGGGTCCACCATCCTGGAGAAGCGCGCCTTTCTGGAGCAGCACTATGACTGGCTGCGCATGGCGCTGATGCGCGAGCCGCGTGGCCACAAGGACATGTTCGGGGTGTTCCTCACGCCGCCGTCCAGCCCGGAATACGATGCCGGCCTGATCTACATCGACGGCACCGAGTATTCGCATATGTGCGGCCATGGCACGATTGCCGTGAGCATGGCGATGGTGGCGCTGGGCCTGGTGCCGCGAGGCAGCAACGGCATGACCCGCATCCGCTTCGAGACCACCGCGGGCCTGGTGGTCTCGGAAGTGGCCTCCGAAGGCGACAACGTGCTGTGGACGCGCTTCGAGAACGTGCCGGCCTACGTTGCCGCGCGCGATATCCCGGTGCATCTGCCCGGCTACGGCGACCTCAAGGCCGACCTGGTGTGGGGCGGCAACTACTTCGGCATCGTCGACCTGAGCGATTGCGCGCTGCGCATCTCGCCGGACAACGGCAGTGAGCTGTCGCGGCTCGGCGTGATGGTGCGCGACCAGATCAGGCAGCAGATGCGCATCCAGCATCCGACCGAGGCGCATATCAACAACCTGAACTTCATCACGTTCTGGCACCAGCCCACCATCGAGGGCGCGTTCTACAAGAACGTGCACGTGTTCAGCGCGGGGCAGCTCGACCGCTCGCCCGGCGGCACCGGCACCAGCGCCATGATGGCGATGTTCGAGGCGCGCGGGAAGCTGGGCCTGAACCAGCCCATCCTGTCCGAAGGGCTGCTGGGCAGCGGTACCTTCGAAGGCTGCCTGCTGGGCGAGGTGGACCTGAACGGCACGCGCGCGGTGCGCCCGACCGTCAAGGGCACCGCCAGCATCCTGGGCACGGCGCGCTGGATGATCGACCGCGACGACCCGGTCGGCGCGGGCTTCCTGGTGCGCTGAAATGCGATGACGCAGCCTCGCGGCTGCGTCGTTGCATGGTTGCCTCGGGCCAGCTGCCCCGGATGCGGGGCAGCCGGGCTTGCCCGGCCTCAGGCCGCCTGCTTGAGCGTAGCCAGCGCGCGGCGCCCGGCGGCCAGCTGGTGCGCGACTTCGGCCACGCGCGCGCCCAGGTGTTCGGCGGTGCGCAGATCGGCCAGCGGCGGCACCACCTCGGCGCTTTCATCGGCGTTCGATTGCGCGGCCGCGCCCAGGAAGAAGCCGTGGCGGTTCAGCGAGTCTTCGGTCGACTTGGAGTTGTTGTGGCCCGGGGGCAGGCCCAGGTTCACCCAGTGCATGCCGTGCTGCGCGGCGAAGATCGCCATCTGCTGCAGGGTGGCCAGCTTGTCGCCGGAGCGCGAGGCGGCGTTGGTGAAGCCTGCCGCCACCTTGTTGGCCCACTTGCCGCCCTTGGCGAAGACGTTGCGCGAGGTGGCATCCATGAAGCCCTTGAACTGCGCCGACGCGCTGCCCATGTAGGTGGGCGCGCCGAAGATGATGCCGTCGACGTTTTCCAGCGTGTCCCAGTGCTGATCGATCTCGTCGACGCTGATCAGCAGGCTTTCCACGCCGTCCACGCTGGCGGCGCCGCGGGCGACGGCCTGCGCTTGCCTGGCGGTGTGGCCGTAGCCGCTGTGGTAGACGATGGCGAGCTGGGTGGCGGTGGCGTGCATGATGTTTTCCTCGATGATTGCGAAATTTTGAATCTTGGGAGTCTTGCTTTGGTTGGCTTCAGTGCCTGCCTGTGAAAGCAAGTTTAGGCAGTGCGAGCGCGCGCGAGTGGCCGCAAAATCAATAAGTTGTTGAATTATTTTGAATATCGCTGCCGGCAACTGGCGGCGAGCACACAGCAGCGCGGCCAAAGGCAGTGCGCGTCACGCGCGGTGCCGGTTTTGTGCGCTTGCGCGTCTATGCGGCCGGCGCCACGCCGGCCGTCGCCTACCATCAAGAGTGCGATTTCCTCGCCGCACGCCGCGGCGCGGATCCAGTGAGTCCCGGTATCCGCCCTTGCCCTGCCCCCGATCAAGTATCCCGGCCCGCGCCGCGGCGCTGCTCTTGCCGTTCGTGCTGGCCGGCTGCGCCACCACGCCCGCGCCCGCGGGCAAGCCGCCGGGTCCGGCCGTTACCGCCATCGCCGTGGTGGCGCGCGGCTGGCATACCGATATCTGCCTGCGCAGCGAGGATGCCGGCGAGTGGGTGGGCGCGCTGGCGCGGGGTTTCGATGGCGCGCGCTTCCTCTGCTTCGGCTTTGGCGACCGGCGCTACGTCATCACGCACGACCATAGCTGGACAGCGATGTTCTCGGCCATGTTCCCGGGCCCGGGCGCGCTGTTGATGACGGTGCTGCGCGACACGCCGGCGGCCGCGTTCGGCGCCGGCGACGTGGTCAGCCTCGGGGTGGACGAAGCCGGCCTGCGGGGCCTGCGCGGCTATCTGCGCGATGCGGTGGAGAAGGACGGCGCGGGCTTGCCTGTGAGGCTCGGCCAGGGGCCCTATCCGGGCAGCCTGTTCTTCGGCGCGACCGGCTCCTACGACGGCCTCTATACCTGCAATACGTGGACGGCGGACGCCTTGCGGTCCGCCGGGTTGCCCGTGGGCGGCGCGTTATTCGCGGGCGGCATCATGCGGCAGGCGCGCGCAGCCGCTGCCGCGCAGGGCAGGGACGCGCCGTAGCCGGCCGCGCGCCGTTAGCAGGGCGCGGGGCTGCAGTAGACGGAGGAGCCGGGCGGCGGCACTACCACGGGCGTCTTGTTGGGCGGATTGGGGTCGCTGCTGCTGAACGATATGCAACCGGCCAGCATAAGCGGCAGCAAGAGCGCGACGACGATGGAACGTTGCATGGCAGTCCCCCCAGCGGATCTTCAGGTCTTCGGTTACGTGGCCTCGCGGCGGGCTCCGGGATGCAAGCCGGCGCCAGGACCGAGGCTTCCAGTATAGGTAAGGCCACAGCGGGCGCTCCGCCGCCTGTGATGTTTCGTCCGCCGGTCCCGGACGGGCCGCCGCATTTTTACCCGGGTAATATTGACTGGGCTATTTTACCCGGGTATTATCGGCGTCATTGTTCATCTTTCGCGGCAACGCCAGACCGTCATGAGTGAGATCCAGCCAGCGCAATACACCGCCTTCGAAGGCAGCAGGCGCATCGCCGCGGGCGCGCTCGCGCTGGTGGCGCGGCAGGTCAGGGAGCGCTTTGCCGACGAGCCCGTCGCCGGCGTGCTGATCTTCGGCGATGACGACTGCCATCAGGTGGAGGTCGATTTCCGCGGCACGGCCGACGAGGTGGCCGCGCGCATCGCCGCCATGGAGCAGGCCGCGCCCTTCCCCGACGCGCAGCAGGCGCCCGAAGCCGAAACGCCGCGCGGTCCCGGCCGGCCGCGGCTGGGCGTGGTGGCGCGCGAGGTCACGCTGCTGCCGCGCCACTGGGACTGGCTTGCCGCGCAACCCGGCGGGGCGTCGGTGGCGCTGCGCAAGCTGGTGGAGGACGCGCGCAGGGCCGGCGCGGGCAAGGACCGTATCCGCAGGGCGCAGGAGGCAAGCTACCGCTTCATGGCGGCGGCGGCCGGCGGCGGCGCCAACTTCGAAGAGGTGGCACGTGCCTTGTTCGCGGGAGAGCGCGCGCGCTTCGACGAACTGGTCGCCTTGTGGCCGGCCGACCTGCGCGATTATCTCCGGCAGCGCGCCGAAGCCGCGTTCGCGGATGCGCGGGAGCAACAGGGCGGCTGAAGGCCGCCGGCACCGCGCCCTTGTCCAATCCGCATGGCCACTGCAGAATACGGCCACAACGAAGACAGACAACAAGAACGGGCGGGGTTACAGGGATGGGAATCACAGGGCTTGCCGGCCGGGCTTGCGGCTGCCTTGCAGGCGCAGCGGTGCGGCGCCCGGTTGCAGCCGCACGCTGTCCGATGCGGCCGCGCCGAGGCAATCGCCACGCTCCCTGTCCGTGCATCCCGGCTTTCCCGCATCCGGGTATCCCTGCTTTCCACTTCCAGTCCCACCCTATGACCACGCCATCGCACCGCATGCGCCGTACCGTGCTGTCCGCGTTTCCCGCGGCCTTTGCACTCGCCGCCGCCAGCGCCCACGCGCTCGACAGCGCACAGCTGCTCGCCAAGATCACGCCCAGCGTCTACGGCGTGCGCACGATGGGCCAGAACAACGCGCCGCTGTCTTCGGGCTCGGCCGTAGTGGTCGGGGCCGCGGGCAGCTCGTCACGGCCTGCCACGTGCTGGCCGGCGCGAGCGGCATCGCCGTGCGGCGCGACAACGTGAGCTATGACGCCACGCTGGAAGCGCCCGACGTCGAGCGCGACCTGTGCCTGCTGCGCGTGGCCAATTTCAGCGCGCCGGCGGTGGTCATAACCGCCGCGGCGGCGCCATCCTTCGGCCAGAAGATCGTGGCCGCCGCCAGCCCGGAAGCCGCGGGCGTCGCGCTGCAGGAAGGCAGCGTGGCGGGCCTGCGCGCCGGCGCGGACGGCAAGCTGGACCGCATCGAGATCACGGTGCAGATGCCGAGCGCGGCCAGCGGCGGCGGCGTCTTCGACGACAGCGGCCGGCTGGTGGGCGTGCTGGCGGGACGCGCCGATGCGGGCGACAAGCTGCTCAAGGCTGTGCCCGCGAACTGGATCGCGGCAGCCAGGGAACGCGGCACGGCGGCGATGGCCAGCTACAAGCCATCGCTGCTGGCGCCGGCAGCCGCACCCGCGCCCGCAGCCGCGGCTCCCGTTGCCACCGACGAGGCAGGTGGGATCGCAGCCGGGAAACAGTCGCCGGCGGTGGGCGAGGTCTGGCGCTACGAGCTGGTCGACAAGCTGACCCACAAGCGCCGCCCGGTGGTCTACCGCGTCGACAAGGTCGAGGCCGAGCGCGTGAGCTTCAACCAGGGCGCGCGCATCGAGAGCCGGGATGGCCGCGTCGAGATCGCCACGCCTGCCGGCGGCGACTTCGATGCCGTCTCGCCGCCGCGCGGCTGGGTGCCGGAGAACGTCAAGCCGGGCATGCGCTGGAAGTACAGCTACAAGCAGCCCGGCACCGACCTGCCCACGGAGCTCAGCGGCGAAGCCACCGGCGAGTCCACCATCACCGTGCCCGCGGGCAGCTTCCGCGTGCTGCGCATTGATTACAAGGGGTACGTGATGCGCCCCTTCTACGGTTTCTCCGGCGGCGGCTCGCAAAGTTCGGTGCCCTACACGGCGGTGGCGTGGTATGCGCCCGAGCTCAAGCGCGTGGTGCGCTTCGATGCCAGCTACGTGGCGCGCTGGGACAAGGTGGACGAAAGCCTGGTGCTGCTCGATCATCGTTTCGACTGAGCGGCACGCCGGCGCCATGCGCCGCCAACGCCACGCCGCTGCGGCGCCATGCGTTTTTGGTAGGATGCAGGCCTTTCCATTGACGGCGGGCCGGCCGCGCGCCGGGCCGCGCCGCCGTCCAATGCTGCTTGCTTCATGAATCCGGACCAGATCAAAACCTTTGCCGCCGAGCGCCTTGCCCGACTGCGCCGCCCCACGCGGCGCGGCGTGCTCAAGGCAATTGCCGCCGTGCCGCTGCTGTTCCTGTTGTACGTGCTGGTGCTGGTGCCGTTCACGCCGGGCATCAGCGATATCCGCAAGGCCAAGTCCGACCAGCCCGCGCAGGTGCTGTCCGCCGATGGCAAGGAGCTGGCCGTGTACCGGTGGGCCAACCGCGAATGGGTCCGCCTGGCCGATATCTCGCCCAATGTGACCACCGCGCTGATCGCCACCGAGGATCATCGCTTCTACCAGCATTTCGGGCTGGACTGGCGGCGGCTCGGCTCGGCCGCGCTGCACACGTTCTCCGGCGACCGCCAGGGCGGCTCCACCATCACCCAGCAGCTCGCGCGCAATCTCTATCCCGACGAGATCGGCCGTGCCCCCACGCTCACGCGCAAGCTCAAGGAAGCCGTCACCGCGCTGAAGATCGAAGCCCTCTATACCAAGGACGAGATCCTCGAGACCTATCTCAACACCGTGCCGTTTCTCTACAACGCCTACGGCATCGAGATGGCGGCGCGCACGTATTTCGACAAGTCGGCGGGCAAGCTCGACGTGCTGGAAAGCGCCACGCTGATCGGCATGCTCAAGGGCAATAGCTACTACAACCCGGTCATCAATCCCGAGCGGGCGCTGCAGCGGCGCAATATCGTGCTGGCGCAGATGGTCAAGTACGAGAAGCTGGAGCCGGCCCGGTTCGAGCAGCTGAAGAAGCGGCCGCTGCGCATCGATTTCGAACGGCAGACCGAGCCGCCCGGCCCGGCCCCGCACTTCGCCCAGCAGCTGCGCAAATGGCTGATCAACTGGGCCGACCGCAACGACTACAACATCTATACCGACGGGCTGGTGGTGCGCACCACCATCGATTCGCGCCTGCAGGCGCTGGCCAGCCAGGCCGTGACGCGCCAGGGCAACCAGCTGCAGGGCATCGCCGATGCCGCCTGGGCGCCCCGCTCGGGCTGGGCCGCCAACCGCGAGCTGGTGCAGGCCTTCGTGCGCGAAACGCCGGAATACCGCGCCGCGCGCGAGGCCGGGCAGCCCGCCGACGCGGCCATGAAGACCCTGTTGGCGGACAGCGCGTTCATGCAGGCGCTGCGCCAGACCAAGACCCGCGTCCAGGCCGGTTTCCTGGCGCTGGACCCGCGCAGCGGCGAGATCAAGGCCTGGGTGGGCAGCCGCGATTTCAGCCAGGACGCCTTCGACCACGTGCAGCAGGCCCAGCGCCAGCCGGGCTCCACCTTCAAGCCCTTCGTCTACGGCGCAGCCTTCCAGCAGGGCGCCAGCCCCGACGACACCTTTGTCGACCAGGCCGTGGCAATCCCGCTGGCCGGCGGCGAAGTGTGGCGGCCCTCCGACGACGGCCCGCCGAGCGGGCGCGCCATGAGCCTGCGCGACGGCCTGGTGTACTCCAAGAACACCATCACCGCGCAACTGATGCAGACCGTCGGGCCGGACAAGGTGGCCAGGCTCGCGCGCGCCATGGGCGTGCGGCAAAGCCGGCTCGAAACCGTGCCGTCGCTGGCGCTCGGTACCAGCCCCGTCACGCTCAAGGAAATGGTCGCGGCCTACGGCACCATCGCCAACCAGGGCGCCTATCTAGAGCCGGTGATGGTCACCCGCATCGAAGACCGCAAGGGCGAAGTGCTCGAGACCTTCCGCCACGCTTCGCCCGAGCAGGCGCTGCCGGTCGCCACCGTGCAGACGCTGCTCGATGTCATGCGCGGCGTGATCGATCGCGGCACCGGCAGCAGCATCCGCACGCGCTTTGGCATCCGCGCCGACGTGGCGGGCAAGACCGGCACCACGCAGGACAACGCCGACGGCTGGTTCATCCTGATGCACCCGCAACTGGTGGCGGGCGCCTGGGTCGGCTTCAACGACAGCCGCGTGACGCTGCGCAGCGACTACTGGGGGCAGGGCGCGCACAGCGCACTGCCCATGGTGGGCGATTTCTTCCAGCGCTCGCTGCGCGCCCGCGTGATCGACGCCAACGTGCGCTTCGTCGAACAGGAGCAGACGGGATTCTGGGACACGCTCACCGGCACCGTGCGCGGCTGGTACCAGCGCCTGTTCGGCGCGGCGCCCAAGCCCGCGGCACCGCCGCCGCCGCCGCGCCGCGCGCCGCGCCCCACTGTTGCCGCCGAAGCCACGCCGGCGGCCAGTGATGCCAGCGTGGCAGCCGCCGCGCCGTCAGCCGGCGATGGCGGCCTGCCGTATGC
>NZ_JBFTLQ010000033.1:0-79633 GCF_056396525.1 Cupriavidus sp. 05T41 | reverse complement strand
CCGCGCAGGCCGGGCATGGTGCCGCGCGCGGCCGGCTGCGCGGGCCACGCGGCGCGCGCGCCCAGGCCACGGCAGTCCAGCACCGCGCCCGCGCTGATGCCCAGCGCAGGCAGGTCCCGGGCCTCGATCTCGCCGGCTTCCCACACGCAATGCAGGCCTTCGGCCACCGCGCACGCCAGCAGCGCGCGCAGCGTGCCGCGGTTGTCGAGCTGGCCTTCGCCGGCCAGCAGCAGGCCCTGCGGGAAGCGCCCCGCGAGCGCGGGTTCCAGCGCGGCCACGCCGTTGCCGTCGAGCGCGCGCATGCGCTCGGCCACCAGCGCGGGCGGCGCCACCGCGCGCACGCGGCTGGTGAACAATGACATCTCGCCGCGGTCGCGCGCATGCCAGACCACCAGCGTGCCGTCTTCCTGGAAAAACACCGGCTCGGGCAGCTCGGCCACCCAGGCGCGCCAGAGATCGACGCTGGCCACGCCCAGCTCGACGATGCGGCGCTCGGCGATGGCGGATTCGGCCAGCGGCGCCAGCATGGCCGCGGCCACGTGCGCGGCGGAGCCGGCGCCATCGGGGCCGGCTCGCTCGACCAGCGCCACGCGCAGGCCGGCACGCACCAGTTGCCAGGCGGAAAGGCGCCCGGCCAGGCCGGCGCCGAGCACGGCCACATCAAACGACTGCACTGTCATGGGGATGCTTTGCGCCGGCGGCTGCCGCGACTGCGCGGCGGGCGCCGGCCTCCTTTAAGTCTGGGAGCGCCTCCTCGCGAAGGCACGGTACTACGTGTGCGGCGCCCGCTTGCGCGGGGGCCGCCCCCCTTGCCTTACGAGTAGATCTTGCTGCCGCTCTTGACGAACTCGATCGACTTTTCCTGCATGCCCTGCTCGGCTTCGGGCTTGAGCGAGGCGGCGTAGTCGCGCACTTCCTGCGTGATCTTCATCGAGCAGAACTTGGGACCGCACATCGAGCAGAAATGCGCGATCTTGGCGCCTTMGGCCGGCAGCGTGGCGTCGTGGTACGAACGCGCGCGCTCGGGGTCCAGGCCGAGGTTGAACTGGTCTTCCCAGCGGAACTCGAAGCGCGCCTTGGACAGTGCGTTGTCGCGCAGCTGCGCGCCCGGCCAGCCCTTGGCAAGGTCGGCCGCGTGGGCGGCGATCTTGTAGGTGATGATGCCTTCGCGCACGTCTTCCTTGTCCGGCAGGCCCAGGTGTTCCTTGGGCGTGACGTAGCACAGCATGGCCGTGCCCATCCAGCCGATATTGGCCGCGCCGATGCCGCTGGTGATGTGGTCGTAGCCGGGGGCGATGTCCGTCACCAGCGGTCCGAGCGTGTAGAACGGGGCCTCGTAGCAGTGCTTGAGTTCCTCGTCCATATTGGCCTGGATGCGCTGCAGCGGCACGTGGCCCGGGCCTTCGATCATGACCTGCACGTCGTGCTTCCAGGCCTTGTCRGTCAGCTCGCCGAGCGTGCGCAGCTCGCCGAACTGGGCGTCGTCGTTGGAGTCCGCGATGCAGCCCGGACGCAGGCCGTCGCCGAGGCTGAACGAGACGTCGTAGGCCTTCATGATTTCGCAGATCTCGTCGAAATGCGTGTACAGGAAGTTTTCCTTGTGATGCGCCAGGCACCACTTGGCCATGATCGAGCCGCMGCGCGAGACGATGCCGGTGACGCGGTCGGCGGTCATCGGCACATAGCGCAGCAGCACGCCGGCGTGGATGGTGAAGTAGTCCACGCCCTGCTCGGCCTGCTCGACCAGCGTGTCGCGGAACATCTCCCAGGTCAGGTCCTCGGCGATGCCGCCGGTCTTGTCCAGGGCCTGGTAGATGGGCACCGTGCCGATGGGCACCGGCGAGTTGCGCAGGATCCATTCACGGGTTTCGTGGATGTGCTTGCCGGTGGACAGGTCCATGATGGTGTCCGCGCCCCAGCGGATCGACCACACCATCTTTTCCACTTCCTCGGCMAGCGACGAGGTCACGGCGGAGTTGCCCAGGTTGCCGTTGATCTTGACGCGGAAGTTGCGCCCGATCGCCATCGGCTCCAGTTCGGTGTGGTTGATGTTGGCGGGGATGATGGCGCGGCCAGAGGCGATTTCCTTGCGCACGAATTCCGGCGTCATGTCTTCCGGACGCAGCGGCAGCGACGCACCCAGCGCATTGCCCGGGTGCTGGCGCAGCAGCGCCTTGTATTCGGGCTTGTCGTACAGCGCCTGCAGGTTCAGCGACTCGCGCAGCGCCACGTATTCCATCTCGGGCGTGATGATGCCGCGGCGCGCATAGTGCATCTGCGACACGTTGGCGCCGGCCTTGGCGCGGCGCGGGTTGGTCAGCTGGGCAAAGCGCAGGTGGGCGGTGGCCGGATCGGCGGCGCGCGCCAGGCCGTATTCCGACGACAGGCCGGCCAGCACTTCCGTATCGCCGCGCTCTTCGATCCACTTGCCGCGTACCGAGGGCAGGCCTGCCTTCAGGTCGATATGCACGTCCGGGTCGCTGTACGGGCCGGAGGTGTCGTACACCGGGATCGGCGGGTTGGACATCTCGCCCTTGTCCGTGCGCGTGGACGTCTGCAGGATCGTGCGCAGCGGCACGCGGATGTCCGGGCGGCTGCCGCTCAGGTAGGTCTTGCTGGAAGCGGGATAGGCGAACTTCTTGTCGAGATCGGTCTCGAGCGACTCGAAGGAAGCGGCGGGGGCGGAGTTTGTGCGGGCCATGGGTATCGTCCTCTCTCTTGCGGGGATGGACGAAACCAGGAGCCCTGAGCATGGACGCGGCGCTGTGTCCGGGTCATGTGCCTCGCTGGAGGCAGGAGCTGTTCGGTAACCATGAAACTTCCCACGCCGGTACTAGCCGGATCGGGTTCGAAGGGACTCTCTCAGCCGCACGGCCCATCCGTACGGCACCCCTGTTTCATCCAACGGGGTGAATTTAAGCACAAGGGCCGGGGCTTGACCACCCCTGTTTCAATCTGGACAGTCGTGCGCGGAAGTCAGCATTGGCGCTTGTTGCAGCGCGGCAGGCATCGTGGGACGCGGGCACCACACCGGAGCGGCATGGTTGACGCCGTGCGGGGCCGCCCCTTGCCGTCACATGATGCGCGGCTTGCTCTACCATGCAGAAAACAGGACAACACTGCGACATCACGCACCACGCCACCCTGGAGACCGCATGACCGAAGCCGCCACCCATCGCGTGTTCAACCAGGTTCCGGATCTCGCCGGCCACAACCTGTTCGCCGGCGACCCGGTGCTGCGCGCCGCGCTGGAACGGCTGGGAGGCGGCTGGCATGCCGGTGCGCTGGAGGCATTCGGCGCGCGCCTGGGCGAGCCCGACGTGCAGCGCTGGGCGGCCGAGGCCAACCGCGATTCGCCGCAACTGCATACGCACAGCCGCACCGGMGAGCGCATCGACGAGGTGCAATTCCCGCAGGCATGGCACGAACTGCTGGGGCTGCTGCGCGGCCAGCAGCTGCAGGCGCTGCCGTTCGCRCAGCCGCGCGACGGTGCCTGGGTGGCGMGCGCGGCGGGCTACTACCTGCAGGCGCAGGCCGAATCGGGCTCGCTGTGCCCGCCCACCATGACCTTCGCCAGCATCCCGGTGCTGCAGAAGGAGGCCGCGCTGTTTGCCGAACTGGGGCCGAAGCTGTTCGCCACGGAACACGATGCGCGCGACCTGCCCTGGCGCGACAAGCGCGCCGTCATGATCGGCATGGGCATGACGGAAAAGCAGGGCGGCTCGGACGTGCGCAGCAATACCACCGTGGCGCGCGCCGTGCGCGGCGAGGGCCGCGGCGCCGAATACGAGCTCACCGGCCACAAGTGGTTCTTCTCCGCGCCGATGTGCGATGCGCACCTGGTGGTGGCGCGCATGGGTGCCGAGGACGGGCCGCTGTCGTGCTTCTTCGTGCCGCGCTTTCGCGACGACGGCAGCAAGAACCCCGTGCAGATCCAGCGCCTCAAGGACAAGCTGGGCAACCGCTCCAACGCCAGCAGCGAGGTGGAGTTCCGCGGCRCCACCGGCATCCTGATCGGCGAGGAAGGCCGCGGCATCCCGACCATCATCGAAATGGCCACCCATACGCGGCTGGACTGCGTGATCGGCAGCGCCGCCATCACGCGCGCCGCGCTGGTGCAGGCGCTCCACCACGCGCGCCACCGCATGGCCTTCGGCCGCCTGCTGGCGGACCAGCCGCTGATGCGCAACGTGCTGGCGKACCTGGCGCTGGAAAGCCAGGCCGCGACCCTGCTGATGATGGAGCTGGCGCAAGCCTTCGAGCGCGCCGACACCGATCCGCTGGCCACCGCGTGGAAGCGCATCGTCACGCCGGCGGCCAAGTTCTGGATCTGCAAGCGCGCCATCGAGGTCACCGGCGAAGCCATGGAGGTATGGGGCGGCAACGGCTACGTGGAAGACGGGCCGATGGCGCGGCTGTATCGCGAAGCCCCGGTCAACTCGATCTGGGAGGGTTCGGGCAACATCATGTGCCTGGACGTGCTGCGCGCGCTGCAGCGCAATCCMGAAGACGGCGCCCGGCTGCTGCAGGACCTGGCCCGGCGCGCCGGCGGACATCCGGCGGTGCGCGCCGAGCTGGCCTCGCTGCAGGCCATGCTGCGCGACGCCCCCGAACACATGGAGGCCGGCGCGCGGCGCTTTGCCCAGGGCCTGGTGCTGGCCGCGCAGGCGGCGCTGATGCTGGGCCATGCCGATGCCGAGGATGCCGAGCACTTCGTGGCAAGCCGCCTCGGGCGCCAGCACGGCCGCGTGTTCGGCACGCTGGAGGGCGACGCGGCCGGGCTGGCGCGCGTGGTGGCGCGCGCCTGGCCGGCCTGAAAGCCGGCCCGCTCCGGCCTGCCCCCGGGCCATCTTCCCGGCCCGCCCCCCCTTCTTAATTCCCCGGCAGCGCTACAGCTGCTGCCGGTCCTGCCGTAAACAGCCTTTGACACTAATGGCATACATTGCATACATAAGTGCCGGATCGTCCATTTTCCTGACTCAGTGCCGCGCTCCGCCGAGGCGGGCGTCGCCCATCCCGACATGAATATCAGTCAACGCTTGTTGCTTTCCCTCTCTCTTGCCCTGCTGGCCCTGCTGGTGGTCGGCCTCGGCGGCATCTGGCAGCTCAGCCAGTCGGAAGATCGCTTCGAATACTTCAACGACAACACGCTGGGCAGCGTGCGCACCCTTGGCAGCCTCAAGGACGACGTGAATGCGATGCGCATCGCGATGTACCAGCACACCATGAGCGAGGACCCCAAGGCCAAGGCCGGCATGGAGCAAGCCATGGCGCGCGCCGACCAGAAGTTCGAAGCCACCACCGCCAAGTACGGCCGCGACGATATCAGCGACGACACCGACGGCAAGCTGCTGGAAGCGGACCGCGCGGCCTTCAAGCGCTATCGCGATGCGCGCCCCGCCCTGCTGGAAAAATCGCGGGCCAACGATTACCTCKGCGCCCAGGCAATGCTGTTGAGCGGCGAACTGCACGACGCTTCCGCCGTCCTGCGCAAGGCGCTCGACGAGCACATCGCCTACAACGGCGAATTGGGCGAGCGGGCGGTCGTGCAAAACCGCGGGCAGTACCGCACTGCAGTGGTGGTGTTCTCGGTCGTGATCGCCGTGGCCGTGCTGGTCACCGGCGCCCTGGCGGTGACCTTGTACCGCCGCATCCACGGCAGCCTGGCCGAGATCGAGCAGACCCTGGAATACGTCAGCGAAAGCCTGGACCTGGAGCGCCGCGCGCCGGTCGGCCGCCTGGACGAGATCGGCCGTACCGCGGCGGCCTTCAACACCCTGCTTGGGCGGGTGGGCGTGGCGATGCGCGAAGTCCGCACCTCGACGGAGTCCGTGGGCGTGGCGGCACGCCAGATTGCGGCGGGCAACACCGACCTGTCGGCACGCACCGAGCAGCAGGCGGCGTCGCTGGAAGAAACCGCATCGAGCATGGAGGAGCTGACCACCACCGTGCGGCAGAACGCGGACAACGCGCGCCAGGCCAGTGGCCTGGCCGGCGATGCGGCCCGCGTGGCCGAACACGGTACCACCGCCGTGCAGCAGGTGGTGCAGACCATGGGCGCGATCGCCACCAGCTCCAGCCGCATCGCCGAGATCACCAGCCTGATCGAGGGCATCGCGTTCCAGACCAATATCCTGGCGCTCAACGCCGCGGTGGAAGCCGCGCGTGCCGGCGAGCAGGGCCGCGGCTTTGCGGTGGTGGCCGGCGAGGTGCGCAGCCTGGCGCAACGCTCGTCCAGCGCGGCGAAGGAGATCAAGGACCTGATCGACGAATCGGTCGGCACCGTGCGCGCCGGCTCCTCGCAGGCCCAGGACGCCGGCAAGACCATGGACGATGTGCGGCAGGCAGTCAAGCGCGTGTCCGACATCATCGCCGAGATCGCCGCGGCGTCGGACGAGCAGAGCGCAKGGATCGAACAGGTCAACCAGGCAGTCGGGCAGATGGACCAGGTCACGCAGCAGAACGCGGCGCTGGTGGAAGAGGCGGCCGCGGCGGCGCAGTCCCTGGACGACCAGGCCGGCAAGCTGCGCGACACGGTATCGTCCTTCCGCCTGGCCAAGGCCTGAGCGGCGCGGCGCATCGGGCCCGGCCGCCGCGCGCCGGGCCCTTGCCTGCCGGCGCCGGCTACACCGCCAGCGTCTCCGCCAGGCGCAGCACCACGCGCGGGCCGTGGCGGATCAGGTCATGCGCCCGTTCGCCGATCATGATGGCGGGCGCGTTGGTGTTGCCACCGATCAGCGTCGGCATGATCGATGCGTCGACCACCCGCAAACCCTCCACGCCCCGCACGCGCAGCTGCGGGTCGACCACCGCGCCTTCGTCCATGCCCATGCGGCAGGTGCCCACCGGGTGATAGATGGTGTCGGCATGCTCGCGGATCATGGCGCGGATGACGCCGTCATCGCCGCCCTCCGCGGGCAGGTGCCCCGAATAGAGCTCCTTGCCGCCGAACGCCGCCAGCTGCGGCTGGGCCAGGATGCGGCGCACGATGCGCACGCCGGACACGAGGTCGTCGAGATCCCGCGGGTCGGACAGATAGCGCGGATCGATCAGCGGAGCCTCGCGGATATCGGGCGAGGCCAGCGTGACCTCGCCGCGGCTGTGCGGGCGCAGTACGCAGACGTGGCACGAATAGCCGTGGCCGAAGCGAATGYGGCGCATATGGTCGTCGGCCATGCCGACCACGAAGTGCAGCTGCAGGTCGGGCTCCTCCAGCTCGGGCCGGCTCTTGAGAAAGGCGCCGGCCTCGGCGAAGTTGGATGTCAGCATGCCGGTGCGCTCGCGCCGGTAGCGCAGGATCTCGGCCAGCAGGCGGAAGGCACCGCCCACCGACACGCCGAACAGCTCCGATGCCGCCACGCGCTTGTGCACGATGATGTCGAGATGGTCCTGCAGGTTGGCGCCCACGCCCGGCAGGTCGTGCACCACGGGAATGCCCAGCTCGCGCAGATGCGCCCMCGGGCCTACCCCCGACACCATCAGCAATTGCGGCGAGCCGAAGGCGCCGGCCGAGACGATCACCTCGCGGCGCGCCCGCAGCAAGGTCTCGCGGCCGTCCAGCCGCACCGTCACGCCCACTGCGTGGCGGCCGTCGAATTCGATGCGCAGCACCTGCGCACCGGTCAGCACATGCAGGTTGGCGCGCCCGGCGTTGCTGGCGCGGTCGTCGGCATCGCCGCGATGGAGATAGGCGCGCGCGGCATTCCAGCGCTCGCCGCCGTGCTGGGTCACCTGGTACCAGCCTGCGCCCTCCTGTTCCATGCCGTTGAAATCGTCGTTGCGGCGGTAGCCGGCCTGCTGCGCCGCCTCGATGAAGCGCTGGCCGAAGGCATTGGGCGTGCGCAGGTCCGATACGTGCAGCGGGCCGCTGCCGCCGTGCAGCGGGTCGTCGTCGCGTCCGGCCAGGCGTTCGTTGCATTCGGCGCGGCGGAAGTAGGGCAGCACGTCGTCCCAGGCCCAGCCGTCGCAGCCGCCCATGGCCCAGCCGTCGTAGTCGGACGGACGGCCGCGCGTGTAGATCATGGCGTTGAGCGAGGAACTCCCGCCGAGCCCGCGCCCGCGCGGCTGGTAGCCGCGGCGCCCGTCCAGGCCGGGCTGTGGCACGGTGCGGTAGCCGTAATTGCGCGCACCCGCGCGCGGCAGCATGAGGGCGGCGCCCGCCGGCGCGGAAACCAGCACATGGTGATCGTGCCCGCCCGCCTCRAGCACCGCCACGCTGTCGCTGCCGCTGTCGGCCAGGCGCCCGGCCAGTGCGCAGCCGGCCGAACCGGCGCCGACGACGAGATAGTCAAAGGTGGTTTCCATCTGTCTCTCCGCGTGGTCGGAGGTCGGTGCGCCCGGGCTTGCGGCGCCCGCCGCGGCTGCCCGCAGATCCGGTCTGAAAACCAGTGTAGGCGCTTTGCACGGGAGCTGAAAAGGGGGAAGCGGGAGACGCGCAAGGTGGCTGGCCGGCCGCCGGAGATGCACGGGCACGCAGGCGGAACGAAGGCGGAACCAAGCCGGAAGCGGGGCGGGGAATGCACCTGCGAGCGTGCCGGCGGCAGGTCCCGCGGAGGCAGCCGCATGCGCCCGGAGACACCCGCCAGTCCTGCGGGAATACGCCCGGAATACGGCCGGAATACGCCCGTTTGAAGCGGTTCCCGCCAGGGCGGCCGGCATTGTCACCGCGCACGGCATGGCATATGGTGCGGGAATCGATAACGCCGCGCGCGCCACGGGCAGCGCATGGCCCATGGGAGATCGCCACATGAGAGAAGTGCCCGAGATGTCATCCGTATTCGACGCCATGCGCGCCGCCTCGCGCAGCGACCAGGCACCGGCCTGGACCGTGCGCGCCGACCGCCTGCGCCGTCTGCGCAAGCTGGTGACGGATCATCAGGACGAGATCTCGCAGGCCATCAGCGCGGATTTCGGCAACCGGCCGCGCCAGGAAACCGCGCTGCTGGAGGTCTTCCCGAGCCTGGCCGGCATCGACGGCGCGCTGCGCCACGGCAAGCGCTGGATGCGGGTGCGGCGCGCGCGCACCGGGCTGTGGTTCAAGCCGGCCAGCTCGCGGCTGATGCCGCAGCCGCTGGGCGTGATCGGCATCGTGGTGCCATGGAACTATCCGCTCTACCTGACCATCGGCCCGCTCGCGGGCGCGCTGGCCGCGGGCAACCGCGCCATGGTCAAGCTCTCCGAGTACACGCCGCGCTTTGCCGCGCTCTTCGCCACGCTGGCGCAGCAGGCCTTCGCCGCCGACGAGCTCACGGTGGTCAACGGCGACGCCGGGGTGGCAAGCGCCTTCTCCGCCCTGCCCTTCGATMACCTGCTGTTCACCGGGTCGACCCAGGTCGGCCACCATGTGATGCGCGCGGCGGCCGCCAACCTCACGCCGGTCACGCTKGAGCTGGGCGGCAAGTCGCCGGCCATCGTCGGCCCGGGTGCCGACCTGGAGCGCGCGGTCGAGCGCATCCTGGTCGGCAAGCTGCTCAATGCCGGCCAGACCTGCATCGCGCCCGACTACGTGCTGCTGCCGGAGGCGATGCGCGACCGCTTCGTCGAAGCGGCGCGCGCCTGCGCGGGCAGGCTCTACCCGGACCTCGGCAGCAATCCCGACTACACCACCATCATCAGTGCGCGCCATTTCGCGCGGCTCGACGGCCTGGTCGGCGACGCCGCCCGCGCGGGCGCCCGCGTGGTGCCGCTGACGCAGGCGCACTCCGACCCGCAGCGGCGCCGGCTGGCGCCGCTGCTGCTGCTCGACGTGCCCGACGGCGCGACCGTGATGCAGGAAGAAATCTTCGGCCCGGTGCTGCCGCTGGTGACGTACCGCTCGCTGGACGAGGCCATTGGCTATGTCAACGCGCGGCCGCGGCCGCTGGCGCTCTACCTGTTCGAGAAGGAGCGCGGCGCGATCGACCGCGTGATGGCGCAGACCGTGGCAGGCGGCGTCAGCATCAACGAGACCTTGCTGCACATCGCGCAGGAAGACCTGCCCTTCGGCGGCGTAGGGCCCAGCGGCATGGGCGCGTACCACGGCGAAGCGGGCTTCGAGACCTTCTCCAAGCTCAAGCCGATCTTCCGGCAATCCGGACTGAACGGCGCCGGACTGCTCAAGCCGCCATACGGCAAGCGCTTCGAGACGATGATCCGGATGCTGATGCGCTGACGCGGCGCCGCCGGCCCGCGCCCCAGGGCCGGACTCGCGTCAGGATGACAGCATTGGCCGGCCCAGCATGCGCGCCAGCACCGCCTCCGGCGAGTGCGTGTGATCGCTGATGGCCTTCGGCGACAGGTAGTAGGTCTGTTCCATCATCGCCCGGCCGCGCATGGCCGCATGCAGCACCTGGTCGCTGAACACAATCCAGGTGGAACCCGGCGGGAAGTGGAATTCCTGCTGCGGCACGCTGGCCTGGTATGCCAGGTCCGCCTTGGCCAGGTCATGCAGCTGCAGCATGCGATGGTCGTACTCCGAGCGGCGGCGCTTGGTGATGCGCAGCAACTCCATCAGGCGGGCCTGACCCGGCCACATGCCCTTGGTCTGCGGCACGAAGCGGCGCGCGAAATCGCCGAAGGGCTCGCCCACGCGCCACACGCGCGGCGCCTGCGGGTCGATGTTGTGGAACACGCGCAGCAGGCGCTGGCCCAGCAGCGGGTTGGACGGGAAGGAGTCCACGTGCAGGCGCGTGTCGTCCTTGCGCCAGCTCACCGGGCGGCCGGCGATTTCGCTCGGGCGCAGCGAGGTGCCGGCGCGCACCATGTGCGGGCCGTATTCCGGGAACAGGCTCAGCACCAGCTTTTCGCTGGACTCGGCATAGCGCTTGATCAGCCGGTACAGGTCGCCGAGATCCCGCTCGCTGCCGGTGGCGCCGCGCACGGCGCGGTCGTTGGCGCGCAGGTTGATGTTCTTGGACTTGCCGTCGGACCAGCGGCTGTCGAGAAAACGCTCCTCGCCGGTCTCGAAGCGGAATTGCAACTGCGGGAAGTAGAGCACCGCGCCCTGCTCCAGCTGCTGGCGCAGGCCTGCCGCGGTGGCGGCGTCGACCTGCGGCGCCCAGTCCGTGTAGGGCTGCGTGCGGATCAGGTTGAAGGCAGGCTCGCTCGCCCCGGGCACGGTAGCCGGGCCGGAGACGGCGGGCGTGGAGACCGGGCGGGTCGAATGAGTCGATTCTTGTGGCATGGGCATCCTCGGTATGCGGGCTCCGGCGGAATCCAGCGGGCTCCCGCGGGATGACAAGACGCCACTTGCACGGGCAGCCTTGCGATCCCGCGATTCTACCCTCGCGGCCCCGCCGCGCCACGCCTGGAGCGCCGCGGTTGATCTCCGGCAAGCCGGGCGGCTTTCGCGCCCCCTGCCGCGGGCACAAGAAAAACGCCGCCCGGAGGCGGCGCTTTTCGGTACGGACGCKACAGCCTTACAGGCCGGCGGCAGCGCGCAGGACGGCAGCCTTGTCGGTCGCTTCCCACGAGAATTCCGGCTCTTCGCGGCCGAAGTGGCCGTAGGCGGCGGTCTTCTCGTAGATCGGGCGCAGCAGGTCCAGCATCTGCACGATGCCCTTCGGGCGCAGGTCGAAATGCTCCTGCACCAGCGCGGCGATCGCCTCGTCGGAGATCTTGCCGGTGCCTTCCGTGTACACGGTCACGTTGATCGGGCGGGCCACGCCGATGGCGTAGCTGACCTGCACCTGGCACTGGCGCGCCAGGCCGGCGGCGACCACGTTCTTGGCCACGTAGCGGGCGGCATAGGCGGCCGAGCGGTCGAMCTTGGACGGATCCTTGCCCGAGAACGCGCCGCCACCGTGCGGCGAGGCGCCGCCGTAGGTGTCGACGATGATCTTGCGGCCGGTCAGGCCGCAGTCGCCTTGCGGGCCGCCGATGACGAAGCGACCGGTCGGGTTGACCAGGTACTTGGTGTCCTTGAGCATCGCGGCCGGCAGCACCGGCTTGATGATCTCTTCGATCACGGCTTCGCGGATCTGCGCCTGGCTGATGTCCGGCGCGTGCTGGGTCGACAGCACCACGGTGTCCACGCTGTGCGGGCGGCCATCGACGTAGCGCACGGTCACCTGCGACTTGGCATCCGGGCGCAGCCAGGGCAGGCGGCCGTCGCGGCGCAGCTGCGACTGGCGCTCGACCAGGCGGTGCGAGTAATAGATCGGGAAGGGCATCAGTTCCGGCGTCTCGTCGCAGGCGTAGCCGAACATCAGGCCCTGGTCGCCGGCGCCCTGGTTCAGGTAGTCGTCGGAGGCACGGTCCACGCCCTGCGCRATGTCGGGCGACTGCTTGTCGTAGGCGACCAGCACGGCGCAGCCCTTGTAGTCGATGCCGTAGTCGGTGTTGTCGTAGCCGATGCGCTTGATGGTGTCGCGCGCGACTTGGATGTAGTCGACGTTGGCGGTCGTGGTGATTTCCCCGGCGAGGACTACCAGCCCGGTGTTGCAAAGGGTTTCGGCCGCTACACGCGCGTACTTGTCCTGGGCCAGGATGGCGTCCAGGACTGCGTCGKAAATCTGGTCTGCGACCTTGTCGGGATGGCCTTCGGAGACGGATTCCGAAGTGAACAGGAAGTCGTTTGCCACGAACTTATTCTCCAGGTTGGCTATTGCGTGCCAACCTATTCAGTCCGGGCGGCGACGCTTTAGCGGTATTTTCAAGCCGTTCCGGTAGAACGGTATCGCCCCGCAAGTTGTCAGTTAACTCGGCGATACGCGTTATTATACGCGGCTGCGAGCCGGCCTGCAGCGCCCCCGTTCCGATTGGGGTTGCCCGTGCGGCGCTGCCGGGGCCGGTGGCGGCCTTTTCGCAGTGAAACCGCAGGCACAGGCGCCTGTCTGACAGTGCAAGCGGTGTGCGGGCCCGGTAACGGACCCCATGTCATTTCGATTGCCCCCTCTAACGGCAGCAGCGGGCAAAACATGAATCACTGAACCCGGCCACCGTGCCGCAGAGCACGATCCGATGACCTTTTTGTTCTGGCTGATTTCCCGCTTGCCGCTGTCGTGGCTGCACGCCGCCGGCGGTGCGCTGGGCCTGCTGGCAGCGCGCCTGCCGGGACGCTACGGCACGCGGCTGACCGCGCACATGCGCCAGGCCTATCCGGGCGCTGACGCGGCCACGCTGGCAGAAGCCGCGCGCGCCACCGGCCGCATGATCCTGGAGATGCCGTATTTCTGGTGCCGCCGCAACCCGCCGCGGCGCTTGTACGGCTTTGCCCTGCCACTGTGGCCTGAACTGGACCGCCTGATGGCGCAAGGCCGCGGGCTGATCATCCTGGTTCCCCACCTGGGCTGCTTCGAAGTGCTGCCGCAGGCGTTCGCGCTCAAGCATCCGGTCACCGCGCTCTACAAGCCACCCCACCAGGCCTGGCTGCGCGCCTGGATCTTGAAGATGCGCACTCGTCACAATCTTGCCATGGCACCCGCGGAGCCGCGCGGCGTGCGCATGCTGCTCAAGGCGCTCAAGCGCGGCGAAGCGGTTGGCATCCTGCCTGACCAGGTACCGCCTGGCGGTGAAGGCGCGTGGGCGCCGTTCTTCGGCAAGCCCGCCTACACCATGACCCTGGTGCAGCGCCTGCAGCAGCACACCGGTTCGCCCATCGCCGCGATCTTCGCCGAGCGCCTGCCGCGCGGCGAAGGCTTCCTCGGGCATATGAAGGTGATCGAAGAACCCTTGCCGGACGATCCGGGCGAAGCTGCCGCCGTGCTCAACCAGGCCATCGAGGCATTGGTCCGCGCCGCGCCCACGCAGTACCTGTGGGGCTACAACCGATACAAGCAACCGCGCGGCGCCGAGGCCCCTCCCGAACCTGCGCCGCTCTCCAACTAGAACAAATGAGCCGTATCTTTACCTGGCTGGGCATTGCCCTGCTGACCGTGCTGGGCAAGTTGCCCTATCCGCTGGTGGCGCGCTTCGGCGAAGGACTGGGCAGCTTGCTCTACCTCATCCCCAGCAGCCGCCGCAAGGTGGTGCAGACCAACCTGCGCCTGTGCTTTCCCGAGCGCAGCGACGCCGAGATCGAGGCGCTGTCGCGCCAGACCTTCCGCACCGTGTTCCGCAGCTTTGCCGAGCGCGGCATCTTCTGGACCGGCAGCGAGAAGCAGATGCGCCGTTGGGTGCGCATCGAGGATCATGCCGACCTGGTGGCGCTGGACGGCAAGCCGCACATCCTGGTCACGCAGCACCTGTCCGGCGTGGAAGCCGGCGCGATCCGCCTGACCATCCACCTGCGCGACCATGTGGGCCGTTMGGGCGCCTCGCTCTACACCAAGCAGAAGAACGACCTGTTCGACGGCTTCCTCAAGCATGCGCGCGGCCGCTTCGGCGCCAACATGATCGCCCGCAACGACAGCGCGCGCGACATCATCCGCTGCCTGCGCAAGGGCGAAGCGCTGCAACTGATCGCCGACATGGACTTCGGCGAGCGCGACTCCGAGTTCGTCCCCTTCTTCGGCGTGCAGGCCCTGACGCTKACCTCCGTGTCGCGCCTGGCGCGCCTGACCGGTGCCAKGGTGGTGCCGATCTACACCGAGATGCTGCCCGACTACCAGGGCTATGTGCTGCATGTGCTGCCTGCCTGGGAAGACTATCCCGGCGACAGCGTGACCGACGACACGCGGCGCATGAACGCCTTCTTCGAAGACTGCATCCGCCMGCGCATCGCCGAGTATTACTGGGTGCACAAGCGCTTCAAGCACCGCCCGCCGGGCGAGCCCGAGATCTACTGAAACCGCCCGCGGCGTGTCCGGCAGGCACGCCCGGCGAGGAATACAATCGCACCATGAAACTCCAGTTCACCAAGATGCATGGCGCCGGCAACGACTTCGTCGTGCTCGACGGCATCCGCCAGACCCTGAACCTGACACCCGCGCAGTGGCGCGCGCTCGCCAGCCGGCATTTCGGCGTGGGCGCCGACCAGATCCTGGTGGTGGAGAAGCCCACCCGCGACGACGTCGACTTCCGCTACCGCATCTTCAACGCCGACGGCGGCGAAGTGGAGCACTGCGGCAACGGCGCACGCTGCTTCGTGCGTTTCGTCACCGATCAGGGCCTGACCGACAAGCGCTCGGTGCGCGTGGAAATCATGAACGGCGTGATCACGCTGACGCTGCAGGACGACGGCCAGGTCACCGTSGACATGGGCGCGCCCGAACTGGAACCGGCCCGTGTGCCCTTCCKCCCCGACGGCCTGCCGACCCGCGCCGAAGGCCGCGACACCCTTTACGGGCTCGAGGTAAACGGCCGCACGGAATGGATTTCCGCCGTCTCGATGGGCAACCCGCACGCGGTGCAGGTGGTGGACGACACCGAGGCCTTCCCGGTGCTGCAGGACGGCCCCATCATCGAGCATCACGCGAGCTTCCCCAACCGCGTCAACGCCGGTTTCATGCAGGTGCAGGAACGCCACACCGTGCGCCTGCGCGTGTTCGAGCGCGGCGCCGGCGAAACGCTGGCCTGCGGCACCGGCGCCTGCGCGGCGGTGGTCGCGGGCATCMGCCGCGGCCTGCTCGACTCGCCGGTGCTGGTGCATACGCACGGCGGCGACCTCACCATCGCCTGGGACGGCGAAGGCGAGCCGGTACGCATGACCGGCCCGGCCACCACCGTGTTCGAAGGCAGCATTGACCTGGAGCGGCTGCCTGGCTGACCATAGGGGCTCGCGGCCCGGCCGGGCCGCCCCCCTGATGGAGTGCCAATGCCGCTCGCCGATTTCCGCGTCACCTCTGGCAAGAACTTCCGACTGGCCGACTTCGACGCCGGCGCCAAGCCGCTCTCCAGCGGCGACAAGGCCGCCGACCTGGCCCGCATCGCGGAACTGAGCGTCCAGCTCGACCAGCAGCAGGACATTTTCTACGCCGAGCACAAGCGCAAGCTGCTGGTGGTGTTGCAAGKGATGGACACCAGCGGCAAGGACGGCACCGTGCGTGGCGTCTTCCGCAGCTTCGACCCGCTGGGCATCCGCGTGGTCAGCTTCAAATCCCCCACCGCTGAAGAACTCGCGCACGACTACCTGTGGCGCATCCACGCCCAGGTCCCGCGCGCCGGCGAGATCGTGGTGTTCAACCGCAGCCATTACGAAGATGTGCTGATCACGCGCGTGCACGAGTGGATCGACGAAGACGAATGCCAGCGCCGCTACAAGCAGTTGCGCGCCTTCGAGACGCTGCTGATGGAAACTGGCACCACCATCATCAAGTGCTTCCTGCACATCTCCAGGGATGAGCAGAAATCCCGGCTGGAAGCCCGCCTGGCAGATCCGCAGAAACACTGGAAATTCGACCCGAAGGACCTGGAGGAACGGCAGTACTGGAAGAGCTATATGACGGCCTACGAGGCCGCGATCGCCGCGACCAGCACGCCGGAAGCGCCCTGGCATATCGTTCCGGCGGATTCCAAGACGCATCGGAACCTGATGGTGGCGGAGATTATTTCCGAGGTGTTTTCCAGGTTGAAGCCGGCTTACCCGGCCGCGGCTCCGGGCTTAGGGAAATTGAAAGTGGTATGAGGGCAGGAGGTCTTTCCTGGGGGGCTCCGGTTTTGCGGGGCCCGGGGCTTTCGCCGCAAATCCAGGATCAGGTTCGGCAACGAAGGCAGATCCAAAGGCTTTCCAGGCTGCCTCTAAGCCTTTAAGTCTTTAAGCCTTTGAATTTGAACGTGGTATCGCCAAGGCGAAACCACGTAAATCCCGTTACTTCGCGCCGCTACTTCTCATTACTTCCCGTTACTTCCCGCCATTCCCCCGATGGATGTCATGCGTGACAAACGGCCTCTCGTGGGTGGGCATCGCCAGCCACTCCGGATGCCGCAACGTCTCGCGGATATCATCCAGCCCGCTCGTCCAGTGCTCGTTCATGGTGAGCAGGCCGAACTGGTAATCCTTCGCGTTGCCCTCGAAGGTCTTGTCCCGGTAGATGAGCTGAATCACGTTGCGTCGCGCGTCGCACGCGTATTCGGCTGCCTTGCGGTACCAGTCGTTGTCGCGCTGCGCCTGCGGCACCAGCGCCATGATTTCGCTGAGCATGCGGCGGTAGTTCTGCTGCTCGCCCATGTAGTCGGTGATGGTGCGCGTGCGGCTGGAGTACTGGATGTCTTTCTGCCGTTCAGCCACGTCCAGCAGGTTGTGCGGCAGCTTGCCGCGCGCGCTCCACAGGTCGACCTGGAAGATCAGCGCATCGCGGCGGGGCTGGGCGGTGAGGACTTCGGACAGCGGGGTGTTCGAAACCAGGCCGCCGTCCCAGTAGAACTCGCCGTCGATCTCCACGGCCGGGAAGCCGGGCGGCAGCGCGCCGGATGCCATGAAGTGTTCGGCGCGCAGCTTGCGGCGCGTGTTGTCGAAATAGGCGAAATTGCCGCTGTGCACATTGACCGCGCCCACCGATACCCGCATTTCGTTGTGGTGGTGGTTGATCCGGTCGAAGTCGACGAAGCGTTCGAGCGTGGTCTTGAGCGGCCCGGTGTCGTAGTAGCTGGCCTGGCCGGGTCCGCCCTGGTGCTCGAACAGCATCGGCCATGGACGCGGCTGGAAGAAGCCGCGCTGGCCTTCGAGCACGGCACGGGCGGCTTCGATGCCGTCGAACCAGATGCGCACGGGGTCGGGCCATTGGCTGGCGCTTTGCGCGACCATCTCGTAAGGCAGCAGGCTGGGCAGCCAGGGCTGCTGGCAGATGTACTCCCAGAACGCGCGCAGCTGCTCGACCCGGCGCTCGGGGGCGTTGCCGGCGATCACCGCCGCGTTGAGCGCGCCGATGGAGATGCCCGCCACCCAGTTGGGCTCGATACCGGCTTCGGCCATGCCCTGGTACACGCCGGCCTGGTAGGAGCCGAGCGCGCCGCCGCCCTGCAGCACCAGCGCCCTGACCGTGTATTCGTGGTGCGCGGGACGCTTGCGGCCGGCGCCCTCGGGCGCGAGGTCGGGCGCCGCGCAGCCGCCGGGAGGCAGGAAATTGGGTTCCGGCTCCCTTGGTGCCTTGGCCCTCGCCTTCGCCACCGCCTGCCTCACCTCGGGCGCGGCGGGGTCGGCCACCACGGCCGCGGCTTCGCTGCGCGCGCCGTTCTTCTCGATCTTCGTCACTGCCTGATTTGCTTTCTGCCGACGTCCGCCTGCCACGGCTTCTCCTTGATGGTTTTGTCCTTCGCGCGGMCGGCCGGCGGCATGGTGCCGCCGCGCCGGCCGTCCTTGCTTACTGCATGTACCAGCCGTGGCTGACGATGAACGACTGGCCGGTCAGCGCCGCCGACGGGAATGCGCAAAGGAACAGCGCGGTCTGGGCCAYATCGTCCACGGTGGTGAAGACGCCGTCCACGGTGCCGCCCAGCATCACGCGGCGGATCACCTCCTCTTCGCTGATGCCCAGCTCCTTGGCCTGTTCCGGGATCTGCTTGTCCACCAGGGGCGTGCGCACGAAGCCCGGGCAGATCACGTGCGAGCGCACGTTGTACTCCGCGCCTTCCTTGGCCAGCACCCGCGCCAGGCCGAGCAGCGCGTGCTTGGCGGCGACGTAGGCGGATTTCAGCGGCGACGCTTCGTGCGAGTGGACCGAGCCCATGTAGATCACGGTGCCACCGCGCTTGTCCTTGTACATGTACTTGAGCGCGGCCTTGGTGGTGAGGAACGCGCCGTCGACGTGGATGGCCTGCATCTTCTTCCAGTCGGAGAAGGCGTAGTTCTGGATCGGGTTGACGATCTGGATGCCGGCGTTGGAGATCAGGATATCGATGCCGCCGAAGGCCTTGGCGACCTCGTCGGTGGCGCTGTTGACGGCATCCTCGCTGGTTACGTCCATCGCCACCGCGATGGCGCGGCCGCCGGCCGCCTCGATGTCGGCCGCGGCCTTCTGCGCCGCTTCGAGATTCAGGTCGGCGATGGCGACCGCCGCGCCTTCCCTGGCCAGCAGGTCGGCAATGGCTTTGCCGATGCCGCTGGCGGCGCCGGTGACGATGGCGGTTTTTCCCTGGAGCTTCATGAAGACACCTCGTATGGTTGATGCGGGTTGGTTGCTGCGGGCGCAATGCCCGCGGTGCGCGGGAATGAAAAGAGCGAAGAACCGGACGGCAGGCCGGGCAGGACCGGCCGCACCGGCGAGCGTGCGGGCCGCTCAGGCGAGGTAGTCGAACACCACCTCGCCCAGCCCGAGCGTGAGATCGGCCACGAAGTGCCTGGCGCCGAGCACCTCCAGCACCGGCAGCGCGGCCACCGGCGCCAGCGCGTGCGGCGACAGCGACAGTGCCGCCGGGCCGGTCCAGGCGCCCTTCATCTCCACGTCCTTGAGGAAGTAGCACACTAGCTCGCAGATGCGCGGGCTGCCGTCCACGTGCGGAATGACCTTGAGCAGGTAGTTGGGCGTGCTGGAGAGCGCCAGGCCGAGCGCGTCCTTGTCGAGTTCGCGGTGCTTGTAGCCCATGGTGCCGGTGGCCACGCGCACCGGACCGTAGTCGAGCGTGCCGACCAGGGTATCGGTGTGGACCTCGAGCCTGGGGCTGGCGAGCTTCTTCGGGAAGCCCCACAACTCGCGCCCGCCCGCCAGCGGCGGATKGTCGTCCAGGTACATGGCATGGGTGTAGGTACCGGCCTTGCCTTCGTAGGTGACGGGAATCACCTGGCCCGATTCGGTGTAGTCGCCAAACCCGGTGGAATCGGGCATGCGGATGAACTCGTAGTTGACCACGGCATCCGTGATCTCCAGCGGTTCCGGCACCACCGCGCGCAGCAGCGCGGKATCGGTGCGGTAGGTGATGATGAAGAATTCCCGGTGGATGAAGCGGTACGGACCCATCGGATAGGCCGGACTGGTGAGCGGCATGGCGAATGCCTGCTCGCGGATCGTCTTGATGTCCATCGCCAGCTAACCTCCTGAAGAGATGCTGCGCCGCCTTGCCGGGCGGCAAGGCGAATCGCTGGCGACGGGACCATCCCGGCCGGCCAGCGAGATCAATCAGACCGGCGATTTTTCCGCGCGGTTCCCGTGGCCTGCTGCATGGCGACAAAACCTTGCAATGCCCCGGGCGACAGAAACCAGACTATACGCCGTAKCGCTGGCGATAGGCAGCAACCGCCTCGCGCGAGCCGCCCAGAGCGGGATCCTGGGAAGCGTCCAGGTAGGCGAGCAGGTCCTTCAGGCTGGCGATGGAGATGACCGGCACGCCATATTCGCGCTGTACATCCTGCACCGCGGAATGGGTGCCGACCTGCTCGGCCGTGCCGCTCTTTTCCATGCGGTCGAGCGCGATCAGCACGGCGGCAGGCTCGGCACCGGCGGCGCGGATCATCTGCATCGATTCGCGCACCGAGGTGCCGGCGGAGATCACGTCGTCGACGATCACCACCTTGCCCTTGAGCTTGGCGCCGACCAGCGTGCCGCCTTCGCCGTGGTCCTTGGCCTCCTTGCGGTTGTAGGCGAAGCCCACGTCACGTCCGAGGCCGGACAGCGCCACCGCGGTGGCCGAGGCCAGGGTGATGCCCTTGTAGGCCGGTCCGAACAGGACGTCGAAGTCCAGACCCGAGGCCAGCAGGGTTTTCGCATAGAATTGCGCCACCTGGCCCAGCATTGCACCCTGGTTGAACAGGCCCGCGTTGAAGAAGTACGGCGACTTGCGGCCGGCCTTGGTCACGAATTCACCAAAGGACAGCACGCCGGCGTCCAGCGCGAAGCGGATGAAAGTCTGGCTGAGGTCACCAGCGCCGGGCTGCGGCGTCGTCTGCTGCGTCATCTTTTCTCTCTGATTTCAAAATTTCCCGAGATGTTACGGATTATCAGCGCCAACCTCAACGGCATCCGCTCCGCGGCCAAGAAAGGCTTTTTCGAATGGATGGCCAAGCAGGACGCMGACATGGTCTGCGTCCAGGAGCTCAAGGCCCAGGCCGCCGACATGACCGAAGCGTTCCTCGCGCCGCACGGCTACCACGGTTATTTCCACTACGCGGAGAAGAAAGGATATAGCGGCGTCGGCCTCTACACCCGCCACAAGCCCGAGCGCGTGATCACCGGCTTCGGCTGCGCCGAGTTCGACAGCGAGGGCCGTTACGTCGAGGTGCAGTATCCGCACCTGGCCGTGATTTCCGTCTACGTGCCGTCCGGCTCCAGCGGCGAAGAGCGCCAGCTCGCCAAGTTCCGCTTCATGGAAGCCTTCCTGCCCCACCTGCTGCAACTCAAGGCCAGCGGACGCGAGATCGTGCTGTGCGGCGACGTCAACATCGCGCACAAGGAAATCGACATCAAGAACTGGAAGGGCAACCTGAAGAACTCGGGCTTCCTGCCGGAAGAGCGCAGCTGGATCGGCGAATTGTTCGATGTGCACGGCTATGTGGACGTATTCCGCAAGCTGGACCCGCGCCCCGAGCAGTACACCTGGTGGAGCAACCGCGGCCAGGCCTACGCGAAGAACGTCGGCTGGCGCATCGACTACCACCTGGCGACCGCGAAGATAGCCGGGACGGCGCACGCCACCTCGATCTACAAGGACGAGAAGTTCAGCGACCACGCGCCGCTGTCGATCGACTACGACTTCCCGCTGTAGCGGCCCGAACCTGTTCCAACCTAGTTACAATGCAGGCTCCCGTCCGATTCCGGCACGGGAACCTTCGTATTTCCGAGTGAGTCCGCCATGGTTTTCAAAGTGTTCGTAGATGGTCAGGAAGGCACCACCGGCCTCCGGTTGCTCGACTATCTCTCCGGCCGTTCCGACGTGGAACTGCTGCGTATCGCCGACGACAAGCGCAAGGATCCGGCCGAACGAGCACGATTCCTGAATGCCGCCGACGTCGCTTTCCTGTGCCTGCCCGACGTGGCCTCGCGCGAAGCCGTGTCTCTGGTGACCAACCCGGACACCTGCGTGATCGACGCCAGCACGGCCTTCCGCACCACCGACAGCTGGGCCTACGGCCTGCCGGAACTGACGCGCGGCCAGCGCGAGAAGATCCGCGCGAGCAAGCGCATCGCCGTGCCGGGCTGCCATGCCAGTGCCTTCGTGCTGGCCGTGCGCCCGCTGGTGGAAGCCGGCGTGATGCAGGCCGACTATCCGGTCTCGGCTTTCTCGCTGACCGGCTACAGCGGCGGCGGCAAGCAGATGATTGCCGAGTTCGAAGCCGGCGGTAACCCGAAGCTGAACAGCCCGCGTCCCTACGGCCTGGGCCTGGCGCACAAGCACCTGCCGGAAATGCGCGTGCAGACCGGCCTGGCGCAGGCACCGATCTTCAACCCGATCGTCGGCAACTTCCTCAAGGGCCTGGCGGTGACGGTGCCGGTGTACCCGGACCGCCTGGCGCGCAAGGTCACGCCGGAGCAGATCGCCGACATCTATCGCAAGCACTATGAAGGCGAGCAGTTCGTGCGCGTGATGCCGGTGGGCGATGAGGCCAATCTCGACGGCGGCTTCTTCGACGTGCAGGCCAGCAACGATACCAACCGCGTGGACCTGTTCGTGTTCGGCTCGGCCGAGCGCATCGTGCTGATGGCGCGCCTGGATAACCTGGGCAAGGGCGCCGCCGGCGCCGCCGTGCAATGCATGAACGTGCACGTGGGCGCGGACGAGGCAACCGGGCTCAGCGCCTGATCCTCGCCCTGCCGCTMGCGGCAAACGAAAAAAGCCGGCAGCCGCCGGCTTTTTTCGTGGGCGGCCGCAGCCGGGCTCAGCTGCCCGTGCGGACCACCACGCCCTTGAGCGCGACGCCGATAAAGACGCCGCCCTTGGCGCAGACATAGGTGCTGTCGCTGGCGGTCTCGTCGTTCTTCCAGTTGCTGCGGATATCGATCACCGCGTTGCCCCCCTCCTTCATCGCGCGCTGCTGCAGCTCCTGCACCGCCTGCACGAAGGTGGTCGCGCACAGTTCCTCGTCGCCCGGCGGCGGCGGGCCGCCGGTGGCGCTGCTAGTGTCAATGGGCCGGCGGATGCGCTTGACGGTCTTGAACGACTGCCCGCCCTGGACATCGGCCGGCCGGTTGAGGCCAAACTGGAGCTTGATCGACGGATCGACGCGCGCCTTGGCATCGGCCGACGCCAGCGCCTTGTCGATCGGCTGGTTGAGCAACTGGTCGCCGGCCTGCGCGTTGGCTCCGGCCAGCAGGGCACCGGCCATCAGGCTGAACCGCACCCATCGTTTCATGTTCCGCTCCTTGCTCAGCGACGCAACGGGAAATGCCATCGGCGCTGCGCGCCATGGCACCCGGCGGGCGGCCCGGACCACGCCAGCCACGCCTGCCTTTCATCGTATGCGATACGCCGCAAGGCGGAGGCCCTGGCCGTCTTTACTTTTTTAGTGGCGCCTGGCGGTCGTCGTCGCCGCTGTCGACCGGCGCGTCGCCCAGGTTGGCCATATTGGCGCGGTAAGCCGGCAGCCTGGCCATATTGGACTCGATGGCGCGCGCGTACAGCGGCAACACCTCGGGCATGTGTTTCTCGAGCTCGGCGATACGGGTCCGGCCGGAGGGATGGGTGGAGAGGAACTCGGAGCCGGGCTGCGCCGCGACCTGCGACACCATGCCCATCTTCTGCCACAGCGAGATCGCGGCGCGCGGGTCGAAGCCGGCGCGCGCGGCGATATCCATGCCGACCAGGTCCGCCTCGGTCTCGTCGGAGCGCGAGAAGCGCAGCGTGAGCAGCTGCGCGCTGGCGCCGATGGCCATATTGCCCAGGTTGCCGAAGCCGAACAGCTGCGAGATGACATTGGCGCCGAGATTGGTGATCTCGGACTTGGCGGCGCGCTCGCGCGCATGCTCCTGCAGGGCGTGGGCGATCTCGTGCCCCATCACCATGGCGACCTCGTCGTCGGTCAGCTTGAGCTGCTCGAGCAGGCCGGTGTAGAAAGCGATCTTGCCGCCCGGCATGCAGAAGGCATTGACCTGCTTCGAGGTGATCAGGTTGACCTCCCACTTCCACTGCCGCGCACGCTCGTTCCAGCGTGGCGTCTGCGGCAGGATCCGCTTGGCGAGGGCGCGCAGGCGGATCAGCTGCGGATTGCTGTCCGGCATCAGCGTGCGCTTGKACTGCGCCTCTTCCTTGAGCTGCTCGTACTCCTGCGAGGCCTGCTGCTCGATCACCTCGACCGGGACGATCTGCCGCACCGAGGCGCCGCCGCGCTGCACGCGGATGCCGTCGTCGGGCCCGGCCTCCTGCGCCAGGCCCGCCGTCATGCCGAACGCGGCCGAGGCGGCCAGGGCCAGTGCGGCGAACCGCCGCGGCATCGCCATCCCGGCCCGCCGGTGGCGGTTCTGACAACGCTGGCAATCGGACATGGAAGATTCCCCGGAAGCGGTCGGCGGCACGCGGAACGATTTGGACTGGAAAAGGGCCGGACATCCACCGGGGCCGGCCGCAACGGTAATGCAATAATACACGGCGCCTCGCCCGGCCTGATGCCCACTGATTCATGACCTTCCAAGACTATCTCGACATTTTCCGCAACCGCCGCATCGGCGCCATGCTGACGCTGGGCTTTGCTTCCGGCCTGCCGCTGGCGCTCACTTCCGGCACCTTGCAGGCCTGGATGACGGTGGAAGGCCTCGACATCAAGACCATCGGCTTCTTTTCGCTGGTGGGCCAGGCCTATATCTTCAAGTTCCTGTGGGCTCCGCTGATGGACCGCTACACGCCACCGCTGCTTGGCCGGCGCCGCGGCTGGCTGCTGGTCACGCAGCTCGCGCTGGTGCTGGGCATCGCCGGGATGGCCTTCTGCCCGCCGCGCGAGGCGTTGTGGACGCTGGCCGCACTGGCCACGCTGGTGGCCTTCCTGTCGGCCTCGCAGGACATCGTTTTCGACGCCTACAGCACCGACGTGCTGCGCGCGCCCGAGCGCGGCGTCGGCGCGGCGGTCAAGGTGCTGGGCTACCGGCTGGCGATGCTGGTGTCGGGCGGCCTGGCGCTGTGGCTGGCCGACCGCGTGATGGGCTGGCAGCRGATGTACATCCTGATGGCCGGCCTGATGGGCATCGGTATCTTTTCGCTGTGGTGGGCGCCCGAGGCCGAGTCGCCGGCACGCACGCCGCGCTMGATGGAGGAGGCGGTGCTGGGGCCGCTGCGCGACTTCTTCTCGCGTCCGGGCGCGTGGTGGCTGCTGCTGCTGATCGTGCTGTACAAGCTTGGCGATGCCTTTGCCGGCAGCCTTTCCACCACCTTCCTGATCCGCGGCGTGGGCTTCTCGGCCGGCGAAGTGGGCCTGGTCAACAAAACGCTGGGACTGGCCGCCACCATCGTCGGCGCGCTGTTTGGCGGCACGCTGATGGTGCGCCTTGGCCTGTACCGCTCGCTGCTGCTGTTCGGCGTGCTGCAGKCCGTGTCCAACCTCGGCTACTGGCTGCTGGCGGTGACGCCGCCGCACCTGTGGAGCATGGGCGCCACCATCTTCGTGGAGAACCTGTGCGGCGGCATGGGCACGGCCGCCTTCGTGGCGCTGCTGATGACGCTGTGCAACCGCTCCTTTTCCGCCACCCAGTACGCGCTGCTGTCGGCGCTGGCCTCGGTCKGGCGCGTCTACGTGGGCCCCAGCTCGGGCTACCTGGTGGAGGCCTTCGGCTGGCCGGCGTTCTACCTCAGCACCGTGGTGGTGGCGMTGCCGGGCGTGGCGCTGCTCTGGGCGATGCGCAACACCGTGCACCGCTACGAGGCCAGCGCGCGCGCCGTGACCGCCTGAGCCGGCGGCCGCGGCCTCCTTACTGCTTGTAGTAGACGATCTGGTGCGAGGTGGCCAGCAGCTCGCCGCGCGGGCTCCAGATCTGGGCGCTCTGGTCGAAGAAGCCCTGGCGGAACACCTGCGCCTGCGCACTGCCCAGCACATGGCTGTCGCCCAGGCCGGCCAGGGTGGCGGCATCGGCATGGAAGTACGTGGTCAATGACACCGTGCCGGCCGGCACGAAGCCGGCGCGCTTGAGGAAGATGCGCGGGTAGAAGGTGTCGCACCACGCCGCCATGGCGGCAAAGTCCGGCGTGCGCGCCGGCGCGTCGCGCAGCCAGAACTGGGTCAGGCTGTCGGGATTCTCGGTGCCAGGCTCGGCATCGGGCCTGGCGCCGCGCACCRGACGCAGATCGTAGGCCTTGAGCCAGCGCACCGGGGCGAAGCCCGCCATGGATGGCACGGCGTCGGCGGCCGGCACCTGCGGGAACGCCGCCTCGGTGCAGTCCCAGGTCTCGCGGCGCACCGCAAAAAAGGCCGTGGCGGTAGTGGCCACCTCGTCACCCTGGCGCAGTTCKATCKACCAGTGCTGCGTATTGCGGTTGGTGCGCACCGGACGCGCTTCGATCACGAACGGTCCTTCCACGATCGGGCCGGCGAAGTTGACGGTCAGCGCGGACGGATCGCCGAGCCGGGCCGGATGCTGGAGCACGGCCTGCAGCAGGGTGGCCGCCGTGATGCCGCCGAACGGGCCGATCATGTTCCAGTATGCGGGCGTGGTGCGGCCGTGGAAGAGGTTGCCGCCCGCCGGCTCCAGCGCGATCGCGTGGTCGAAGGAATKGACGGGCAGGCTGGCGACTTGCGTGGCGGTCATGATGTCTCGGCGTCTCGGCGTCTTGTGGTTCTGCAATCGGGACCGGATGATCGGTCTACAAAAAAGTACGACCGTTCGATAATACGCCAAAACCGCCCTGGTCCGCTGAACCGGCGTGTTTGCCGTCAGTCCCCTGCCCGCCTGCGCTGCCAGGGCGCCCAGCCAAGCTGGTTGCCTACCACCGCCAGCAGGATCATCGCCATGCCCGCCAGTTGCAGCGCCGTGAGCACCACGCCKAACACCAGCACGTCGATCACGATGGCCACCAGCGGATAGACGAACGACAGCGTGGCGATCGACAGCACATTGAGCCGCTGGAAAGCGCCGTAGAGCAGCGTGTACATCACGCCGGTATGCACCAGGCCCAGCGCCAGCAGCGCGCCCCAGGTACGGCCATCGAAGCTGGCCACCGCCGGATGCGCCAGCGGCGACAGCATGAGCACGCCCAGCACCATCTGCAGCCCGGCGATCTGCCCGGCAGGAATCCCCTTCAGGCGGCGCGTGGCCATGGTGGTGATGGCGTACAGCAGGGCCGCCAGCATCGCCAGCCCGACGCCGGCCAGCATGCCGCGGCCGGCGCCGCCATGCTCGATGCCGGTGATCAGCATCACGCCGCCGAAGGCCAGCACCAGCCAGGCCAGCCGCCCGGGCGCGATGGCTTCGCGCTGGAACAGCGCCGCCAGCAGCAGCAGGAAGAACGGCTGGGTGTGATAGACCACGGTGGAAACCGAGATGCCGCTATAGGCATAGGCCGAGAACAGGCACAGCCAGTTGAGGATCAGCGTGACGCCACCCAGCGCCAGCCAGCCCCATTCGGCGCGGCGCATGGGCTGCCAGCCGCGCCGCAGCGCCAGCGTGCCGAGCAGCGCGGCGCCGCCGAACAGGCAGCGGAAAAACACCACGTCCACCGGCGGCTGCCCGCTGGTGACCACGAACCAGCCGATGGTCCCCGAGAGCGCCATGGCCGCCACCATGCGCCAGGCGCCGCCACGCTGCCCGGAGCCGGCGGCAGGCGCCGCGCCATGCGCCCCGGCGGCGGCAGTGGATTGATTGCTGCTCATGTCGTTCTCCTGCGGATTGTGCTTTGCATGGATGCATTGTTTCACCATGCACACAGGTCAACAATCCATCAGCAATGCAATTACTATTTGACCTGCCGTCACAAATGCAGGAGGTCATCCATGCCCGTCGCGCAACTCAATGCCATGGCCGTGTTTGCCCGGGTGGTGGAATGCGGCAGCTTCTCCGCCGCCGCGCGCCAGCTGGGCATGACGCCGTCGGCGGTGAGCCGCCATGTCACGCGGCTGGAGGCGGCCATCGGCGGCAGCCTGCTGCAGCGGACCACCCGCGCCTTCGCGCTCACCGAACTGGGCCAGGCCGTGCATGCCGCCTGCGCGCGCATGGTGGCGGCGGCGCAGGAAGTCGACACGCTGGCCGGAGCCTACGGCGCCGCGCCGCAAGGGCTGCTGCGCGTGACGGCGCCGGTGGTGTTCGGCCAGGCGTGGCTGGCGCCCCTGCTGCCGGCCTTGCTGGACCGCTACCCGCAGCTGGACCTGCAGCTCACGCTGGCCGACCGGCTGGTGGACCTSGTGGAGGAAGGCGTCGACGTCGMCATCCGCATCGCGCGCGAACTGGCGCCGGGCCTGGCGGCCMGGCCGCTGCGCCCGGTGCGCTACCGGCTGGTGGCCGCACCCGGCTGGCTGGCGCGGCACGGCACGCCGCAGGAGCCGGCCGCGCTGGCCACGCACCGCTGCATCTACCTCGGCTACGGCGCCTTCGGCGAGCGCTGGAGCCTGCGGCGCAAGGACGACGGCCAGGCCGTGTCGCTGCGGATCCCGCCACGGGTCACGCTCAACAACAGCATGGCGATCGTGGCCATGGCCGAGGCCGGCGGCSGCATCGGACTGGTGCCCGATTTCTCCGCCKCGGCGGCACTGGCCTCCGGCAGGCTGGCGGCCGTGCTGGACGGCTGGGAGATCCTGGAACCCTATGTGGGCACCGCCTACGCGGTCTATACGCCGACGCGCCACCTGGCGCCCAAGGTCCGCGCCTTCGTCGACCACCTGGTGGCGCAGGCCGGCGCGGGAGACGGCGCGAGCGGCTAGCCTGCGCTCAGTTGGCGCTCAGGTCGCGATCAGGTCGCGATCAGGTCGCGCAAACGCGGTACACCGCMAGGCTGCCGCGCCAGTTCCCGCCCCAGTTCACGGTCACGCCCTCGTGCATCACCACGCGGTCCACGATGCGCAGCCCGACCTTGGGCGCCAGCGCCTCGAAGTCGCTGATGGTCAGCACGCGCACGTTGGGCGTGTTGTACCACTGGTAGGGCAGCGCCTCCGACACCGGCATGCGGCCGCGGAACACCGACAGGCGGTGCGGCCAGTAGCCGAAGTTGGGGAAGGACACGATGCATTCGCGCCCCACCCGCAGCGTCTCGCGCAGGACCTGCGCCGTGTTGTGGATGGTCTGCAGCGTCTGCGACAGGATCACCGTATCGAAGCTCTTGTCCTCGAACAGCGCCAGCCCGCCTTCCAGGTTCTGCTGGATCACGTGCACGCCCTTCTGCGCGCAGGCCAGCACGCCCTGGTCCTGGATCTCGATGCCGTAGGCCTGCACGTCCAGCTCGTCCTGCAGCACGCGCAGCAGGCTGCCGTCGCCGCAGCCCAGGTCGAGCACGGTGGAATTGGGCTCGATCCAGCGCGCGATGGCGCGGAAGTCCGGGCGCAGCGCCAGGATATTGGGGTTGGCAGCGGCATTCATGCGCCAATCTCCTCGGCGATGCRTTCGTAGTAGGCGCGCATCAGGTCGTGATAGCGCGGGTCGTCCAGCAGGAAGGCGTCGTGGCCATGCGGCGCGTCGATCTCGGCGTAGCTGACCGGGCGCTTGTTGTCGAGCAGCGCCTTGACCAGCTCGCGGCTGCGGTTGGGCGCGAAGCGCCAGTCGGTGGTGAAGCTGGCCACCAGGAAGCTGGCCTGCGTCTGCGCCACCGCGCGCTTCAGGTCCCCGCCGAACGCCAGCGCCGGATMGAAGTAGTCCAGCGCGCGCGTGATCAGCAAGTAGGTATTGGCATCGAAATACTCGGCGAACTTGTCGCCCTGGTAGCGCAGGTAGCTCTCCACCTGGAACTCGACGTCGAACGAGAAGCGGATGTCGTCGGTCTTGAGCTCGCGGCCGAATTTCTCGGCCATGTCCTCGTCGGACAGGTAGGTGATATGGCCGATCATGCGCGCCACGCGCAGGCCGCGCTTGGGCTTGACGTTGTGCGCGTAGTAGTTGCCGCCGTGGAAGTCGGGGTCCGACAGGATGGCGCTGCGCGCCACCTCGTTGAAGGCGATGTTCTGCGCCGACAGCTTGGGCGTGGAGGCCACCACGATGCAGTGGCGCAGCCGCTCCGGATACATCAGGCTCCAGGCCAGCGCCTGCATGCCGCCCAGGCTGCCGCCCATCACCGCGGCGAACTGCGCGATGCCGAACTGGTCGGCCACGCGCGCCTGCGCGTTGACCCAGTCTTCCACCGTCACCACCGGGAACATCGCGCCGTAGGGATTGCCGGTGGCGGGGTTCGGGCTCATCGGCCCGGTCGAGCCGAAGCACGAGCCGAGGTTGTTGACGCCGATGACGAAGAAGCGGTTGGTGTCGAGCGGCTTGCCCGGGCCGACCATATTGTCCCACCAGCCCACGTCGCGCGKATCGTGCGCGTACACGCCCGCCACGTGGTGCGAGGCATTGAGCGCGTGGCACACCAGCACGGCGTTGGAGCGGGCTGCGTTGAGCGTGCCGTAGGTCTCGACCATCAGGTCGTAGTCGGTGATCGAGGTGCCGTTGCGCAGCTTCAGCGGCTCGGGGAAATGCATGCGCTGCGGCGTGACGATGCCGACCGAATCGGCGGGCAAGGCCAGCGTGGCAGGAGGCGTAGCTACGTCTGTCATGGAATCGGCCCGTCAGCGAACGGGCATAAAAAAACCCGACCGGCATTTGCGTGGCCGTTGCATGCAGCTTGAATTGCTCTTTGCATGAACGGCGGCGCAGCCAATCGGGTTTTGCGCGGGTCTTGTTTCCCGCGCGTCGGTGCCTTGCGTGGCAGGGTACCGACCCAACCTCTTTAGCCGCATTTATATTGGCCGCCGCGACGCTCCCGCACGCATGTGCAATGKAGCCCGAGGCTGCCGCGCGCCCGCAAGCCAGTCATCAAATCGGCGCGACCCGCTTATTATAGAGCAAACCGGCCGCACCGCTGCCTGCCCCTACTGCCAACGAGCCTTGCCTTGACGAACCCGCCCAGTATCCTGGTCATCGAAGACGAAGCCGCGATCGCGGACACCATCCTCTATGCGCTGTCCACCGACGGCATGACGGTCGCCCACTGCGCGCTCGGCGGCGCCGCGCTGGAGCGGCTGCGCGCGCAGGTGCCCGACCTGGTGATCCTGGACGTGGGCCTGCCGGACATCAACGGCTTCGAGGTCTGCCGCACGCTGCGCACCTTCTCCGACGTGCCGGTGATCTTCCTGACCGCGCGCAACGAGGAAATCGACCGCATCGTCGGCCTGGAGATCGGCGCCGACGACTACGTGGTGAAGCCCTTCTCGCCGCGCGAGCTGGCCGCACGGGTGCGGGTGATCCTGCGCCGCGCCGGCACGCGCTTGTCGGCGCAACCCGTCGCGCCACTGCCGCCCGCCAACGCCCGGCCCGATGGCTTCACGCTCGACGCCGACGGCGCGCGCCTGGCCTGGCGCGGCCAGTGGCTGKACCTGACGCGTTACGAATACCGGCTGCTGGCACTGATGCTCGGACACCCGGGCCGCATCTATTCGCGCGCGCAGCTCATGGAGCTGGTCTGGCACGACGCCGCCGACACCAGCKACCGCACCGTCGACACCMACGTCAAGACCGTGCGCGCCAAGCTGCGCGCGCTCGACCCCGGCTGCGACCCGRTCCGCACACATCGCGGCATGGGCTATTCGCTCGAAGGCTGAGCGCCTCCCCCCGTTCACCCTGCACTGACCGCCACGCATGCATATCGGCCTTCGCATCTTCTTCGGCTTCTTCCTGATCGTCGGGCTGGCGGCCTTTCTCACGCTGCGCGTGTTCGTGCAGGAGGTCAAGCCGGGCGTGCGGCAGGCCATGGAGGACACGCTGGTCGACACCGCGCACGTGCTCGCAGTGCTGGCCGCCGACGACATGAAGAGCGGCCACATCGCCGACGGGGCCTTCGCTCGGCGCATGGCGCGCCTGCGCGASGACAAGGTCGACGCCAACGTGTGGGGCATGCACAAGGACGCGGTGGGCTATCGCATCTACATCACGGACGCCGGCGGCATCGTGCGTTTCGATTCCGGCGATGCCGCCGTGGGCGCGGACTACTCGCGCTGGAACGATGTCTACCGCACCTTGCGCGGCGAATACGGTGCGCGCAGCACGCGCGCCAACCCGGACGACGACGCCAGCACGGTCATGCACGTGGCCGCGCCGATCCKCGACGGCGACAAGATCATCGGCGTGCTGACGGTGGCCAAGCCGAACGTCACCATGGCGCCGTTCATCGAGCGCAGCCAGCGCAAGATCCTGCTCAACGGCCTGTTGCTGATGGGCGGCGCCTTCGTCATCGGCCTGGCCTGCACGCTGTGGCTGGTGCACGGCCTGCGCCGCCTGCAGCGATACGCGCGTTCGGTGGCCGCGGGCGAGCGCGCCGAGATGCCGCTGCGCGGCGCCAGCGAGCTGGCCGAGCTCGGCCGCTCGGTGGAAAGCATGCGCCTGCGGCTGGAGGACAAGCAGTACGTCGAGCACTACATCCACACCCTCACGCACGAGATGAAGAGCCCGCTGGCGGCCATCAGCGGCGCGGCCGAATTGTTGCAGGAGGACATGAGCGCGGCGGACCGCGGCCGCTTCGTCGCCAATATCCGCCGCCAGGCCCAGCGCCTCGAGCAGATGATCCGCAAACTGCTGGCGCTGGCCGCGCTGGAACAATGCCAGCGCCTGGAGACGCGCGAGCGCGTGGCGCTGCTGCCGCTGATCGGGCAACTGCTGCTGGAGCTGGAGCCACGCGCGCGCCAGCGCGAACTGTCGCTGCACCTGCTGCCCGCACAGTCCGATGCGGTCGTGGAGGGCGATCCGTTCCTGCTGCACCAGGCACTGGCCAACCTGCTGGAGAACGCACTCGACTTCGCCCCCGCGCAGAGCACCGTGGCCGTGTCGGTGGAGCAGACCGGCGACACCGTCGCCGTGCACGTGGCCGACCAGGGCCCGGGCATCCCGGACTATGCGCTGCCGCGCCTGTTCGAGCGGTTCTACTCGCTGCCGCGCCCCGGCGGGCAGGACAAGAGCACCGGGCTGGGCCTGTGCTTCGTGCGCGAGATCGCCACGCTGCACCACGGCGGGATCGCACTGGCCAACCGCGCGCAAGGCGGGGCCTGTGCCACGCTGACCTTGCCGGCGGCATAGCACGGCGGGCGCGCCCGCGGCACCGCCACATTCGCCACACACTMGCTTCACACAGGCTTCCTCGGCACCTCACACGGCGGTCCTAAGCTTGGCGTCATCCTGACTCTCGCGCTTGCCGCCATGAACCGCATCCTGTTCTTCAAGTCCGCCATCACCGCCCTGCTGGTGCTGCTGATCCTGATTCCCCTGCACCTGGTCGACAACACCGTGCAGGACCGCAGGCAATACCGCGACCAGGCGGTGCGCAGCGTCTGGCAGAGCTACGCCGGCCCGCAAACCCTGACCGGCCCGGTGCTGGTGCTGCCGTACAAGGAAGTCACGCGCGTGGCGGACCGTAGCGACCCCAAGCAGCCCAATGCCACCGTGCTGCAGGCGGAGGAAAAGCAGATGCTGGTGTTCCCCGCCACGCTGCGCGTGAGCGGCGACATCACGCCGAACGAGCGCTACCGCGGCATCCACAAGGTGCTGGTGTACGAGCTGCAGAGCCGCTGGCAAGGCACCATCGCCCTGCCCGATGCCGGCGAGCTGCCGCGCTCGGCGGGGCATGTGAGCTTCGAGCCGGGACAGCCGTTCGTGGCGATCGGCCTCGGCGACACCCGCGGGCTGATGGCGACGCCCACGCTCGAGCTCGACGGCAAGCGCCTCAAGCTCGAACAAGGCGCGGGGCTGAAGAACCTGCCGCAGGGCCTGCACGCCGATATCGACCTGCCCGCGCCCAAGCCTGCGCCGGAGATCGCGGCCAGGACCGCCTCCAGCCTCGACGGCGCAACCGGCGCGACCGGCACGCGGCGCGTGGTCCCGTTCTCGCTGACGCTGCMGCTGCTKGGCGCGCAGTCGCTGGCCTTCGCGCCGGTGGCCGACCAGAACGATATCTCGCTGGCGTCGGCGTGGCCGCACCCGAGCTTCGACGGCACCTTCCTGCCGCGCACGCGCAGCGTGGACGCCGGGGGCTTTCGCAGCAACTGGAGCGTGACCGCGTACAACACGCGCGTGCGCAACCAGCTCGCCGGCTCCGGCGACGGCATG
Organism: Cupriavidus sp. 05T41; assembly: GCF_056396525.1. NCBI lineage: Bacteria > Pseudomonadati > Pseudomonadota > Betaproteobacteria > Burkholderiales > Burkholderiaceae > Cupriavidus > Cupriavidus sp. 05T41. The sequence continues at coordinate 45,716 of NZ_JBFTLQ010000033.1, read as the reverse complement.
CTGGAGACGGTCTCGGTGACGCTGATCGAGCCGGTCAACGTCTACCTGCAAGTCGAGCGCGCGGTAAAGTACGGCTCGCTGTTCGTGCTGCTGACCTTTGCCGGCTTCTTCATGTTCGAGCTGGTCAAGCGCCTGCGCATCCATCCGATCCAGTACCTGCTGGTGGGCCTGGCGCTGGCGGTGTTCTTCCTGCTGCTGCTGAGCCTGTCCGAGCATATCGCCTTCGCGCTGGCCTACCTGGCCGCCAGCACCGCCTGCATCGGGCTGCTCGGTTTCTACCTGTCCTTCGTGCTGCAGAGCTGGCGGCGCGGGCTGGCGTTCGCGGTGCTCCTGACCGTGCTGTACGGCGCGCTCTACGGGCTGCTGCTGTCGGAGGACAATGCGCTGATGCTCGGTTCGCTGCTGCTGTTCGTGATCCTGGCGGCCATCATGGTGCTGACCCGCCGCATCGACTGGTACGCGGCCGGCGCGGCCTGGCAGCCGTTGCGCGACAAGCCCGAGGCCCCCGCCGAAGCACCCGCCGGGCAAGCCTGAGCAAGGAGACCATGCCATGCCCACCTATCTGCATTGCGCCCCGCCGCTGGCCCTGGCGGCCGCCCTCGGCACGCGCCGCGTGCCGGCCGGCCTGCTGCTCGCGGGCGTCGCCGCGAGCGTGCTGCCGGACCTGGACATGCTCAACGTCTGGTATGCCGGCGTGCGCTACGACACGGTGTTCGGCCACCGCGGCCTGACGCACTCGATCGGTTTSGCGCTGGCGCTCGGCCTGCTGGCCGCGCTGGCGGCGCGGCGCTGCGGCTGGCGGCGCGGAATCTCATTCCTGTTCGTGGCGGCAAGCGCCGTGTCGCACCCCATGCTGGACCTGCTCATGGACCGCGGCATCGGCGCCGCGCTGTTCTTCCCGCTCACGAGCCAGMGCGTGACTCTGCCCTGGCGGCCGCTGCCGCTGTCGCCGCCGGGTCTGTTCGGCGCTGCGCGCTTCTGGCTCGAATGCCTGTGGATCGGCCTGCCGCTGCTCGCMGCCGGTACGCTCGGCGCCAGCCTGCGGCGCTGGCTGGAGCGGGCCGGGCGCGCGCGGCATGGCGCGCCCGCACTCGTGGAATGAGTGCGGGGCATCCAGGTGCCCAGGTGCCTGAAGATGCAGGAAGATGCAGGAAGATGCGGCGGKAAAAACGGGAAGCCGCAGGCGGCTCAGCCCAGCAGCACGCGCAGCTGCGCTTCGGCGTTCTCGCTCGGCAGCTTGCGGAAGCCGCTCTTGGCGTAGCGGTGCCAGTGGCCCTGCACGGCGGCCATGATCAGCGCGGCGCGCACCGATACGTCGGCGTCCGCCGGGAAAGCGCCMTGGCTGATGGCGACCTTCAGGCACTGCCGCAGCGAGGCTTCGATGCGGTCGACCACCTGGTTGATGCGTTCCTGCAGGCGATCGTGCTCGCCAACCAGGGCCTCGCCGGTCAGCACGCGCGTCATGCCGGGATTCTTCTCGGCGAAGGAAAGCAGCATGCGCACGATGGCGTGCGCCTGGCGCAGGCCGTGCTCTTCCTGCGTGGTGATCTGGTTGATCAGGCCGAACACGGTCTGCTCGATAAAGCCGATCAGGCCTTCGAACATCTGCGCCTTGCTGGCGAAGTGGCGGTACAGCGCCGCCTCGGAGACGCTAAGCTTGGCGGCCAGCGCCGCGGTGGTGATCTTCTCGCCGCGCGGCACTTCCAGCATGCCGGCCAGTGTCTGCAGGATCTGCACCCGCCGCTCGCCCGGACGCGGGCGCTTGCGTGCCGGCGCCCCGTCGGCGCCCGCKCCTGGCCCGCCGGCGACTGCGGAGGCGCCCGGAGCGGCGCTCGAAGCGGCGCCCGACGGGCGCCCGTTGCTCTGCATCATKACCCGATTCCCCGCATTCTTTGTTTGAGTTGATGCATGGATTGTACTTTTACGTTCACATAGCCGGGACGATTTACGATGCGCGCGCGCACGCGCGGCAGCGAAGCCGGCTGCGCCTGCGGCGCGCTCGTGCCCGCCACGGAGGCGGCCGGCGGGTCCTGCGTCTCGGCCGCCACCAGCGTCACGCTGCGCTCCTGCGCGGCATGGCCGGCGTGCCGGCGGTCCTCKGCATCCAGCGTGCTGCGCAGCACGGCATCGCCGCTCGCGCCCGCCACCGCGGCGCCCGCCGGCAGCGGCACATCATGGGGGCGCGACGGCGCCAGCGTGCGCAGGTAGCCCGTCACCCATGCGGTGCGGATGCCCGTGCCGGCGTAGCGCTTGAGATGGGACAGCGTGTCTTCCACCAGCACCGCGCGGTGCGGCGCCACGCCCTCCTGGGCCAGCAGCCGGCGCAGCATGCGGCGGTCCGGCTTGGGCCGCAGGTGGCCGTGCACCCACATGTCCTCGACCGCGACCACGCGCTCGAAGCAGTGCCGGATGCCGGCCACGCGCATCACCGCGCGCGCGTATTCGGCAGGTGCATTGGTCACCAGGATCTTGCGCCCGGGCAGCCGGCGCAGGTGCGCGACCAGGCCGCGCCGCACGCGCACCATCTGCGCCAGTTCCGGGAAGTCGTGCGCGGCGCGCAGGAAGTCGGCCGGGTCCACGCCATGGTGGCGGATCATGCCGAGCAGCGTGGCACCGTAGCGCTGCCAGTACTTTACGCGCACCTCGCTGGCGGTGGCCTCGTCGCAGCCGATCACGCGCGCCACGTACGCCGTCATTAACTGGTTGATGGCGGGAAAGATCGCGTGCGAGGCGTCGTGCAGCGTGTTGTCGAGGTCGAACAACCAGACGGTGCGGCCGGAATTGTCGCCCGCGGGGCGGCGTCGGCGCGCACCGCGCAGGCTTCGGCGCGGGGGCGGTGTTGGTGTTGGCACGCGGGAAGGAGAGAGAGACCGGGTTGGCAGCGCGCGGCGCGCGCTGCCTGGGGACGCCGCTCTAGTGCGAGCGGATCATGGTGCCGAACGCCTGTTCGGTCAGGATTTCGAGCAGCAGCGAGTGTTCGATGCGGCCGTCGACGATGTGCACCGAATTGACGCCGCTCTTGGCCGCGTCCAACGCCGACGAGATCTTCGGCAGCATGCCGCCGGAGATGGTGCCGTCCGCGAACAGTTCCTCGATCTCGCGCGCCGACAGGTCGGTCAGCAGGTTGCCGGCCTTGTCCATCACGCCCGGGATGTTGGTCATCATGACCAGCTTCTCGGCCTTGAGGATCTCGGCCATCTTGCCAGCCACCACGTCGGCGTTGATGTTGTAGGCCTGGCCGTCGTCGGAKAAACCGATCGGCGAGATCACCGGGATGAAGGCGTCGTCCTGCAGCGCCTTGACCACGGCCGGGTTGATGGCCTCGATATCGCCCACGTAGCCGATGTCGATGAAGGCACCCGGGTTCTCGCGGTCCKGCATCTTCAGGCGCTTGGCGCGGATCAGGCCGCCGTCCTTGCCGGTCAGGCCCACGGCCTGGCCGCCGTACTGGTTGATCAGCATGACGATGTCCTGCTGGACTTCGCCGCCCAGCACCCATTCGACCACTTCCATGGTCTCTTCGTCGGTGACGCGCATGCCCTGGATGAATGTGCCGACCTTGCCGACCTTCTTCAGGGCCTCGTCGATCTGCGGGCCACCGCCGTGGACCACCACGGGGTTCATGCCGACCAGCTTGAGCAGGATCACGTCGCGCGCGAAGCCGTGCTTGAGCTTTTCCTCGGTCATGGCGTTGCCGCCGTACTTGACCACGATGGTCTTGCCGTGAAACTTACGGATATAKGGCAGCGCCTCGGCGAGGATTTCGGCCTTGAGGGCTGGGGCAATGGCGGCCACCGCGGTTGCGGCAGGCCCAGGGGTGTCGGCGTTCATGGCAAGGGACATCCGTGAGATTCAACAGGTATCATGGCGATTCTGACCTGCGGCAGGCAAGTGTTTCCGGGCTTTTTGCCCCGAACAAGCCACCTCCGGCCGCGGCAGGCGCCGATTTTACAAKAAACCGGGGCGCACGCGAACCAACGGGGGCACTGCGGGGGTGCAAGGCCGGTGCATGCGTCCTGCGGTGCACCATGGCGTTCCCTCTGCGCAACAGTCCGACGGCCGCGCGAGCACCACGCCACACAAGAACAGCGGCAAGACAACCATGAGCCTGCACCCGGACGAACTCAATGCCCTGCGTCCCCACCTGCTGCGCTTCGCGCGCCTGCAGCTGCGCGACGAGGCACTGGCCGAGGATACCGTGTCCGACACCCTGGTGGCCGCGCTCGAGCACCCCGAGCGCTTTTCCGGCCAGTCGGCGCTCAAGACCTACCTGATCGGCATCCTCAAGCACAAGATCATCGACACCCTGCGCAGCGGCCGGCGCGAGGTGCGCCTGGCGCTTGGCGGCGACGACGATGGCGAAGCGCAGTCGGACGTCGACGCCATGGACGCCCTGTTCACCAAGAATGGCCACTATCACACGCCGCCCTCCGACTGGGGCAACCCGGACCGCACACTGGAGCGGCGCGAGTTCTTCGAGATCCTGCAGCTGTGCGTCGACAAGCTGCCGGCCAAAATCGGCCGCATCTTCATGATGCGGGAATGGCTGGAGCTGGAAACCGAGGAAATCTGTCAGGAACTGGGCATCACCACGACCAATGCCTGGGTCATGCTCTACCGTGCCCGCATGCGCCTGCGCGAATGCCTGGAGCTGAACTGGTTCGGGCACAAGGCCTGACCGACCGAGACTGAGATGCCAGATACGCCACCCCGCGATCCCCTGCTGCCGAACTGCCGCGAAATCCACCGCCTGACGATGKAAGGCATGGACCGCCCGCTGAGCTKGATCGAGCGMGTGCGCATGCGGGCTCACCTTGCCATTTGCGACGCCTGCACCAATTTTTCGGCGCAGATGCGCCTGATGCGCACCGCCATGAGCCGGCTGGGCCGCGAGGACGAGCCCGACGAGCCGGGCTCCCGGCCATGAGCGACCCCGCCACCGTGCTCACCGGCCAGTTGCGCCCGGTCGAGCACTGCAGCGCCTGCGGTGCGAGCTTCGTGTGCGGCTACGCGGCCGGCCTGCCGCAGTGCTGGTGCGCCAGCGAGCCACTGCTGCCGGCACGGCGCATCGTGCCCGGCCACCATTGCCTGTGCCCGGATTGCCTGGCCCGGCGCCGCAAAGCCGCCGACGCCGGCTGATCAGCCGGCCGGCTGCGTCACGCGGTCGGCGGCCGGGCTGCCCGCATACTGCATCAGCGCCATCCCCAGCACCACCAGCAGCGCGCCGGCGGCCCGCCCCGGTGTGAGCGCGCGCACGGCGAAGCCGGCCACCCCGAACTGGTCCATCACCAGCGCCGCCACCATCTGCCCCGCCACCACGGCGGCGAGAAAGCCCCCCGCGCCCAGGCGCGGCGCCAGGATCAGCGCCGCCGTGATATAGAACACCCCCGCCACGCCGCCGGCCCACATCCAGGCCGGGCCGCGCGCGGCGGGCGCCAGCGCCGGCAAGGGCGCCTTGAGCAAGGCAGCACCGGCAGCACCACCGCCAGGCTGACCAGCAGCGAGGCCACGGTCGCCCACAGCGGATGTCCGAGGCTGCGGCCCAGCATCGCATTGGCGCCGGCCTGGAACGGGATGACCGCCCCGGCGGCCACGGCCACCAGGACAGGAAACAGGCCGGCGGCTAGCGGCGGCACGGCATTGAGACTGGACATCGCATCTCTCCCTCGGCTTCGATTCGATGTCTCAGTGTGAAATATTGCACGGCGAATTTCCAATTCTCGATTCATACGGTTAATATTCGCCCCATGAATGATCTACGTGCAATCGACCTGAACCTGCTGGTGGTGCTGGAAGCCCTGCTGGCCGAACGACATATTTCCCGCGCCGCCCTGCGGCTGCACCTGAGCCAGCCGGCCGTCAGCCATGCGCTGGGCCGCCTGCGCCAGTTGCTGGACGATCCGCTGCTGGTGCGCGGCCAGGGCGGACTGGTGCCCAGCGCGCGCGCCCACGAACTGGCCGGGCCGCTGGCCGAGGCGCTGGCGCAGGTGCGCATCCTGCTGGGGCCGTCGGGTTTCCAGCCGGCCACGGCGCGCCGCAGCTTCCGCCTGGCAATGTCCGACTACGGTGCGATGGCGCTGCTGCCCGGGCTGCTGCGCGCGGTGCGCAAGGCCGCGCCCGGCATCGACCTGGTCGTCACCCAGGCCAGCCGCGAAAGCATGGTGGCCAAGGTGGCGGACGGCGAGATCGACCTGGCGCTGGGCGTGTTCGAGCAACTGCCCGAAGGCGTGCGCGGCGCGGCGCTGTTCGATGAGTCTTATGCCTGCATGGTGGATGCGGCGACGGTGCGCGGCCMGGGCAAGCTGGACCAGGTGGCTTACCTGGCCCGCTCGCATGTGCTGGTGGCAACCCACAGCGAGCGCGTGGACGCCATCGACGCCGCCGTGGCCAAGATCGGCGGGCGGCGCAAGATCGCTTGCGTGCTGCCTCACTGGAGCGTGGCGCCGGCGCTGATTGCCGGCACCAACCTGGTCCTGACCACGGCGCGCCGCAGCCTGGCCGCCTTCGAGGAAGATGCGCGCTTCGCGGTGTTCGAACCGCCCTTCGCGCTCCCGGGCTTTGCCTTTACCCTGATCTGGCATGACCGCACCGAGGCCGATCCCGGCCATACCTGGCTGCGCGAGCGGGTGACGGCGGTCGCGGCCGGCGATGAGCCTGGCGACGCCATCAGCCTGCGGCGCTGACGCCGCGGCGCCCGGCCCCCCGGGCGCCAGGCCTCAGTGCTTGTGCTCGGCGTGCGCACCGGCGGCGGGGGCGCCTGCAGCCAGGTCGCGCACTTCGGCGTCGACCTTCTGCTCGATGACCTTGCCGCCCTGCTCGATCTTGAGCGTCAGCGGCACGGTATCGCCCTTCTTCAGCGGCGCCTTGAGGCCCATCAGCATCACGTGGTAGCCACCCGGCTTGAGTTCCACGTCCTGCATGCGGGGCAGGTCCAGCGCCCCCACCGCGCGCATGCGCATCACATTGCCGTCCATCTTCATCTCATGGACTTCGGCGGTGGCCGCGGCCGGCGTGCTCACGCCGACCAGCTTGGCCGGCTCGTGCGCATGCAAGGTCATGAAAACGCCGGTGGCGGTTTGCGCGGGCACCGTGCCGCGCGCCCAGGCGTTGCTGACATCGACCTGCGCGAAGGCCGCGCCCGAGCACAGCGCGGCGAGCAGGGCGGCGGGCACGGCCGCGAGGAATCTGGCTTGCATGGGAATCATCTCCACTGAACGGGTATTGGACTGCAAACGGATCATTAGACCATGCCCGCGGCGATGGCGATGGCGATGGCGATGGCGACGATGGCGGCACGTAACCGGGCAGTCTGGCAGCGGGCCCGCAGCGGGCCAATGCGGCAAGGTGTCGCACAGCGCAGGCCGGCCCTGCGTCGTTGTTAAACTCGCGGCATGGAATCCACTGCCGCCGTGCCGACCGGCCCGGCCACTMCCCGACCCGGCCCCCTGCGCCACAACCTGGTGAGCCTGCGCCGCCTGTTCTGGCTGCGCTGGGCCCTGCTGGGCGGCCAGGCCCTGCTGCTGGTGTCGTGCGAGGCGGTGGCAGGCGTGATCCTGCCCTACAGCCCGCTGCTGGCCATCCTCACGCTGCAGACGCTGTTCAACCTGCTGACCGGCCTGCGCCTGCGCCAGCAGCGCGGGCGCGGCGCGCGGCCCGGCGACGCCGAGCTGATGGGGCAGTTGCTGGTCGACCTGACCGCGCTGTCGGCCGCGCTGTTCTTCACCGGTGGCGCGACCAACCCCTTCGTCTCCTTCTACCTGCCCGGACTGGCCATCGCCGCGGCCATCCTGCCGTGGCGCCACGTGGTGGTGCTGGCCTTCTACGCGATGGCCTGTTACAGCCTGATGCTGGTCGAGTACGTGCCGCTGAACCTGTACAACCCGGACAACGCCATCAACTATCACCTGGCCGGAATGTGGCTCAATTTCGTGGTCAGCGCGACCATGATCGCGGTGTTCGTGGCGCGCCTGTCCAACGTGCTGCGCCAGCGCGATGCCGAGCTGAACCTTGCGCGCGAGCAGTTGCTGCGCGACGCGCGCATCGAGGCGCTCAACGACCAGGCCGCGGCGGTGGCCCACGAGATCGGCACGCCGCTGGCCACGCTGGCCGTGATCGCGGGCGAGCTGCGCGCCGATGCCGCGGACGCCCGGCTCGGCGTCACCCGGATCGGCGCCTACCTGCCCGACCTGCAGACCATGGAGCAGCAGCTCGAGCTGTGCAAGTCGATCCTGGCGCGCCTGCGCGACGACCACGAKACCGCCGCGCCCCAGCGCGTGGACGCATGGCTGGACGGCTTCGTGGAGCGCTGGCAGCTGCGCCACCCGCACGCGCGCCTGGAGGCCAGCGTCGTCGGCGAGGCTGCCGCGCAGCCGGTGGAAGCCGCCCGCGTCGGCCAGATCCTGACCATCCTGCTGGACAACGCCGCGCGCAGCCAGCTGGCCGCCGGCCACGAGCAGGTGCCGCTGCGGCTGGCCATTGCGCTGGAAGACGAGGGCGAGCAGCCCACGCTGACCTTCCGCGTCACCGACCGTGGCCTCGGCATCCCGCCCGCGCAGCGCGCGCGGCTGGGCGAAGCACCGATGACCAGCATGCACGGCGGCCAGGGCATCGGCGCCTACCTGGCGCAGAGCGCAGCGCTGCAGATGGGCGGCTGGCTGGCCTGGCACKACCATCACCAGGGCGGCACCGTAGCCGAGCTGCACTTGCCCGAGCCGGCCGCCGCGCCGCAGGATGTCCCTCCGATTGCCTCACCCATGACAACKACCCAGCCATGACCGACGCTTCCCACGATTCCGCCGCCGCCGAGCCGACCGGTCCCGGCAATGCCGCGCCCTTCCTGGTCGTCGACGACGATGCCGTGTTCGCCGGCGCGCTGGCGCGCGCGCTGACCCGCCGCGGCTATGCGGTGCAGATCGCGCACAACCGCGAGCAGGCGCTGGCGCTGGCCGCGCAGACGCCGTTCGCCTACATCACCCTGGACCTGCACCTGAGCGCGCCGCCCGAGGCCGGCAGCACCGCGCCGGCGGAATCGGGCCTGCACCTGGTCGGCCCGCTGCGGGCTGCGCTGCCCGATGCGCGGATCCTGGTGCTGACGGGCTACGCCAGCATCGCCACCGCGGTGGCGGCGGTCAAGCATGGCGCCGACGAGTACCTGGCCAAGCCGGCCAATGTGGATTCGATCCTGACCGCGCTGATGGCGGGGGTATCGGAGGACGCGGCCGAAGCCGCCATGGAAGAGCCCGTGCCGCTATCGGTGGCGCGCCTGGAGTGGGAGCATATCCAGCGCGTGCTGGCCGAGCACGACGGCAATATCTCGGCCACCGCGCGCGCGCTCAACATGCACCGGCGCACCTTGCAGCGCAAGCTGGGCAAGCGGCCCGTCTCGCGCTAGCGTGGCGCGGGCGCGCCGCCGGGAATCCCTGGCGGTGCGCCCGCTGCGCTCACAGGCGCAGCTGCACGTAATCCCACTCGAGGTCTTCGTCCCGCGCCGGCTGCTGCGCCAGGCGCAGCGCGTCGCTGGCATGGCGGTCGGCGCGCGAGCCGAGGTCCCCGGCCTGCACCGMCAGTTCGGCGGCCGGCGGCGTTGCCTCGGCGCGTGCCATGACGGCGTGCCGCAGCGCCGCGGGCTGCGCCGCCGCGCGGGGGGCCGGCGCGGCATCGGGACGTGCGCACAGGAACAGGGTCGCGGCAGCGATGCCGCCCAGCACTGCGAAGTAGGACAGTAGCTCGCGTTTCATTTCGGTCCTCCTGCCTGGTGGATTTCTCTGGTTGATGAAGACCGGCCTGCAGCAGTGGCATGCGGCCCTTGGGCGGGCCGGCGCAGAGGCCATGGACGCTGCCCGCATCGCCACACGCATCGTGGGAAAGCCCGCCGGCGGATATCCGGGCGGGAGTGCGGCGGGGGCGGCAACCGGCCGGCTGCGATCGTTCGATCGAGCCGGCCGCCACTTTGGCATCACATGGCAGTGCGTGCCAGTGCGCTTACCAATGCTTACCGTCCTTACCAGCGCGTGTCACGCTCCCATGCCTTCATTTCTTCCTCGACACGTTCCTTGGTATATCCGTACCGTTCCTGGATGCGGCCGGCAAGCTGGTCACGCTTGCCGTGGATCCGCGTGAGGTCGTCGTCGGTGAGCTCGCCCCACTTTTCCTTGATCTTGCCCTTGGCCTGGTCCCACTTGCCTTCGATCTGATCCCAGTTCATGTGTGCTCCTTGGTCGTGGATGTGGTCGTGGATGCAGTGGATATGCAGTGGATACGCGTACCTTGCGCATCGTCGCGGATCGCTCCGGACAGGCCCGATCCGCGTGACCGGCCCGCGGGCGMGGGCCGGTMACCTTTCACGCTTGATTCACGCTTACTTGGCGTACTTGGTCTTCACGTTGGCCTGGCACCTGTCCTTGGCATCGCCCGACATGGCATCGCACTTTTCCTTGTCGGCCTTGTAGGAGGCGTCCACGGTGTCCTTCTTGGCATCGCGGCGCGCTTCGGCCACGTCGGTGCTGGTGCCGGTGGCGGCGGCCTTGTCGACCTTGGCCACGCCCAGGGCCTGCTCGTGCGCGGCCTTGGCTTCCTTCACGCATACGTCCTTGTTGTTGCCCTTCTGGTCGTCGCACTTTTCCTTGGCGACGTCGTAGTCGCTGTCGGCCTTGGTCTTCTCGGCCTTGGCGCGCGCCTTGGCGGTGCCGTCGCGCGTGGCTTCGGCGTTGGCCTTGGCAACGTCCTGGTCGCGCTTGGCTTCCTTCACGCACACGTCCTTGGCGTTGTCCCTGAGGCTGTCGCACTGGGCCCGCGCGGCCTTGTAGTTGGCATTTGCCGTCTTCACGGCGGCGTCGTAGTCAGCCTTCGATCCCGGCGCACCCTGTGCCAGCGCGTAGCCAGCCGGGGCTGCAACCATCATCGAACACGCTACTGCAATCAGCCATTTCTTCATCATGTCATGCTCCTTTTCAGTGGCGGGATATCGTGGATGGCGTCCTGCCGCTGGCTCTGGCCGCCGGCGGTCCGCTCTTGCCCACACCGTATGAACAAGATTACGCAGCGGCACCGCCCGCAAGCAGGCGTGCGGCTCCGAAAGCCTCGTCAGACAATTCCCACACATGGTGCAACCTGCCTCGCGGGGCCCTGCGTCCCGGCGCCGCAGGGGCGGGGCGTACCATTGGCGCTAGACTGTTGCGCTTCCAAGGAGAACCAGATGACCGCATCCCGCCTGTTGCCCGCAGCTGCCGTMGTGCTTGCCGCGCTCGCCGCGAGCGCGGCCTCCCCCGCCTTCGCCCATATCGTGTTCGAGCAGAAGAGCGCTGCCGCCGGCAGCTATTTCAAGGGCGCGCTGATGGTGGGCCATGGCTGCAACGGCAGCGCGACAAGGGCCATCACGGTGACCATTCCCGAGAGCGTGCAGGGCGCGCACCCGCAGCCCAAGGCAGGCTGGCAGCTAGAGATCAAGCGCGCCGCGCTGGCCAGGCCCCGCAGCTCCCACGGCAAGACCGTGACCGAGGACGTGCGCACGGTGCGCTGGTTCGGCGGCTCGCTGGCCGACGCGCATTTCGATGAGTTCGTGATGCTGATGAAGCTGCCCGAGCAGGCGGGCAAGCTGTATTTCCCGGTGCTGCAGGAATGCGAGGACGGGAGCGCGGCGTGGACGCAGGTGCCGGCCGAGGGGCAGAGCCTGCATGAGCTGAAGACGCCGGCGGCGGAACTCGAGGTCGTGGCCCCCGCCGCGTCCGGGCATGCCGGGCACGCGCACTAGGCCCGAATGCAGATCGCCCCGCGCGGACACAGGTCCCGCGCGGGGCGATCGCCGGCCTCGATGGCCGGAACCATGGCTTACAGCACGTAGCGCGACAGGTCTTCGTTGCCGGCCAGGTCGCCGAGGCGCTCGTCCACGTAGGCCGCGTTGATGGTGACCGTCTCGCCGGACGACCTGGTGGCGTGGAAGGACAGATCTTCCAGCAGCCGCTCCATCACCGTGTAGAGGCGGCGCGCACCGATGTTCTCGACCTTTTCGTTGACCGAGAAGGCGATCTCCGCGAGGCGGCGGATGCCGTCCGGCGCGAACACCAGCTGGACCTGCTCGGTGGCGAGCAGCGCCTGGTATTGCTTGGTCAGGCTGGCGTCGGTCTGCGTCAGGATGGCTTCGAAATCGGATACCGACAGCGATTCCAGCTCGACGCGGATCGGGAAGCGGCCCTGCAGTTCCGGGATCAGGTCGCTGGGCTTGGAGAGGTGGAAGGCGCCGGAGGCAATGAACAGGATGTGATCGGTCTTGATCATGCCGTACTTGGTGTTGACCGTCGTGCCTTCGACCAGCGGCAGCAGGTCGCGCTGCACGCCCTGCCGCGAGACCTCGCCGCCGCCGACTTCGCTGCGGCTGGCGATCTTGTCGATCTCGTCCAGGAACACGATGCCGTTCTGCTCGACGTTGGCCACCGCCTTGTGCTTGACCTCTTCGTCGTTGAGCAGCTTGGACGCTTCCTCGTCGATCAGCAGCTTGAACGCTTCGTGCACCTTCATCTTGCGGCGCGCTTTCTTGCCCTGGCCGAGCCCGGCGAACATCGTGCGGATCTGCTCGGTCATGTCTTCCATGCCCGGAGGACCCATGATGTCCATGCTGGGGGCGCCKGCGGAAACCTCGAGCTCGATTTCCTTGTCGTCGAGCTGGCCTTCGCGCAGCTTCTTGCKGAACACCTGGCGGGTGTTGGAATCCTTTTCCTCGGGCTGGTTGAAGCCGATGTCGCGCGGCGGCGGCAGCAGCACGTCGAGCAGGCGGTCCTCGGCGGATTCCTCTGCCTTGGTGCGCACCTTCTTCATTTCGGATTCGCGCGCCTGCTTGACTGCCATCTCGGCGAGATCGCGCACGATGGTGTCGACGTCGCGGCCGACATAGCCCACCTCGGTGAACTTGGTCGCCTCGATCTTGATGAAGGGCGCGTCGGCCAGCTTGGCCAGGCGGCGCGCGATCTCGGTCTTGCCCACGCCGGTCGGCCCGATCATGAGGATGTTCTTCGGGGTGATTTCCTGGCGCAGGGGCTCTTCCACCTGCTGGCGGCGCCAGCGGTTTCGCAGCGCGACCGCCACCGCCTTCTTGGCCTTGTCCTGGCCGATGATGTGCTTGTCGAGTTCGGAAACGATTTCCGACGGGGTCATGGTATGCGACATGGTATCCGTTCAAGAAGGGACGGACCGGCGCGCGCCTGCGGGCAGCGCGGCCGGCCGACGCTTATTCCAGCGTCTCGATGACGAAATTGGTATTGGTGTAGATGCAGAGCTCGCCGGCGATGCCCAGCGACTTTTCAACGATATCCCTGGGGGCCAGTTCGGTGTTCTCCACCAGCGCCTTGGCGGCCGACTGGGCATAGGCGCCGCCCGAGCCGATCGCGGCGATGCCGCCCTCGGGGTCGAGCACGTCGCCGTTGCCGGTGATGACCAGCGTGGTGTCGCGGTCGGCGGTGATCAGCATGGCCTCGAGCCGGCGCAGCGCGCGGTCMGAGCGCCAGTCCTTGGCGAGATCGACGGCGGCGCGGGTCAGGTTGCCCTGGTATTTCTCCAGCTTGGCCTCGAAGCGGTCGAGCAGCGAGAACGCATCGGCKGTGCTGCCGGCGAAGCCGACCAGGACCTTGCCGTTGTAGATGCGGCGCACCTTGCGGGCGGTGCCCTTCATCACGATATTGCCCAGAGTGACCTGGCCGTCACCGCCCAGCGCAACCTGGTTGCCGCGCCGGACRCTGACGATGGTAGTGCCGTGATACTGTTCCATGATGCCTTCGCGTGAATATGCCTGGAGGCTACTTGGCGACGGGTGCCCACGAATTCAAGAGCCGCCGTGCGGGCCGTGCCACCCGGGCCGCCTGCCGGGCACGGGCACCAGACCAATATAGACGAGACACCCGCGGTGCCGCCAAGCGGCGGGCGGATGGCCGCGCGAAGCGGCAAGCAAAAAGGCCACGCTCACGCGTGGCCTTTTCATCATCCGGCGCTGGATTCAGCGCCTGGTCTCGCCGGATCGCGCCGCGAGATCAGTCGGCATAGACACCGGCCTTCTTGATGACCGGGGTCMACTTGTTGATTTCGGCCGTCAGGAGCGTCTTCAGCGAATCCGGCGTGGCGCGCGGGGCAGGCACGGCTTCCGCACCCAGTTCGGCCATCTTGGCGCGGAAGGTCGGGTCGGTCACGGCCTTCTGCAGCGCGGCGGACAGCTTGTCCACCACCGGCTTGGGCGTGCCCTTGGGCGCGTACATGGCGTGCCAGATCTTCACTTCCACGCCCGGCAGGCCTTGCTCGGCCGCGGTCGGGATGTCCTTGAAGGCTTCCACGCGGCGGCTCTGCATGGCGGCGTAGGGCTTGAGCGCGCCTGCCTTGAGCTGGCCGGCGATATTGGTGGTCTGGTCGCACATCAGGTTGACCTGGCCACCCAGGATGTCGGTCAGCGCCGGCGCCGTGCCCTTGTAGGGCACCGTGGTCAGCTCGGTCTGGATCGCGCTCTGGAACAGCAGGCCGCACAGGTGCGAGGCCGAGCCGATGCCGGCGTTGGCCAGCGACAGCTTGGCCGAATTGGCCTTGATGTACGGCAGCAGGTCCTTGAAGTTGCTCGGCGGCAGGGTCTTGTTGCCGACCATCACCATCGGCACGTCAGCGATCTCGCCCACCATTTCGAAATCCTTGAGGGGATCGAAACCGAGGTTGCGGTACAGCGCCGGCGCCGTCGACATGCCGATATGGTGGATCAGGATGGTGTAGCCGTCGTTCTTGGACTGCGCCACCTTCTTGGCACCGATGGTGCCGCCGGCGCCGCCGAGGTTCTCGATCACCATCGTGGTGCCCAGGTGCTTGGACATGATCATGACCAGCTCGCGCGCGACCTTGTCGGTCGGACCGCCCGCCGCGAACGGCACCACGGCAGACACTGGCTTGTTGCCCGGGAATTCCTGCGCCTGCGCGCCCGCATTTACGCCCATCACGCCAACCGCCAGCGCGGCCGCTACAAACTGTGCAACTCGTTTCATGCTTTTCTCCTGGATACCCGGCTCATTCCCATTCCACGCTGTCCCGGCCGGACCGGCGCGCGCCCTGTCGGGCGCCGCCGCTCCTGTGCCGCCGATCCTGTGCCGCCGACCCCGTCCGGAACGGCGGCGCCGACCATGGCGCAAGGCACAGCGTATGCGGYCCGCGGCAACCGCCGCGCAACCGGAGCGCAATGCTATCAATGTCGAAAAGTGTCAAATATCCGGAAAAACCCGGGAATACATTTTCATCACATCTTAACTTCACCGCTTCTCTCTTCACCGCTTCTGCATTTACGCGGCAACCTCCCTTCAGCAGAAGAAGTCCAGCATCTCACGCAGGAGGATCTCCGGCGCTTCCTCCGGAATGTAGTGACCGCACGGCACCTCGCCGCCGCTGACGTCGGCGGCGACCTCCTGCCAGAGCGAGAGCGGCTCGAAGCAGCGCGCCACCACGCCGTGCTCGCCCCACAGCACGCGCAGCGGGCCTGCCACGCGGCGGCCGTCGGACCGGTCGGCGCGGTCGTGATCCAGGTCGACCGTGGCCGCGGCGCGATAGTCCTCGCACATGGCGTGCACATGGGCCGGATCGCGCATGGCGGCAATGTAGGCAGCCATTGCATCGGGGACGAAGGGACTGGGGCCGGCCTGGCGCAGGCCCATCAGCTTCTTGAGATAGAACTCGGGCTCGGCATTGATCAGCGTTTCGGGAAACGGCGCCGGCTGGATCAGGAAGAACCAGTGCCAGTAGGCTGCGGCAAAGGCCATGCTGGTGCGCTCGTACATCGCCAGCGTGGGCGCAATGTCGAGCAGCATGGCGCGCGTGACGGCGCCCGGATGATCCATGCACAGGCGGTGCGCCACGCGCGCGCCGCGGTCGTGCGCGCACAGCGCGAAGCTGCCGAAGCCCAGGCGGGCCATCAGGTCCACCTGGTCCTGCGCCATGGTGCGCTTGCTGTAGTTCTCGTGGCCGGTGCTGCCCGGGGGCGCGTCGCTGGCGCCGTAGCCGCGCAGGTCGGTGGCGATGAMGGTGAAGCGGTCGGCCAGCGCTGGCGCCACCTTGTGCCAGATCAGGTGGCTTTGCGGATGGCCGTGCAACAGCAGCAAGGGCGGGCCCGAGCCGCCMTGCACGCCGGCGATGGTCACCTCGCCGACCTGCATGCGGAACGGCTMGAAATTGGGGAACAGCAGGGCACTGGCATCGTTCTGCATCTTCGGAGTCTCCTGGCGGATCTGCGTCAATTCATGCGCGGCAATGCGGCGGGCCGCCGGGCGCGAAGCCCTCCCGGGATGCGCGGCGCGGCCTGCTGCTGCCGATGATAGCCGCTCMCGGGACGCTGCCGGGGCAAGCCCGGCGCGAGACCGGCCAGCCACCGGAAGCGGCCTGTGCCGAAGCGCAGTTGACGCAACTGAATTGCATCAGTACGGGGGCTATGGTTAAATCGGCCCATGAGCAGCAGCCCCATCCCCAACCTGGCCACGCCTGCCGCAAGCATGGCGCCGGCGGCGGCCACCCTGGAAGCCGCCCACGAGCGCCTGCGCGAACTGGGCGCCCGCGTCACCCAGCCGCGCCTGGGCATCCTGGCCTGCCTGATGGAAAGCGACGAAGCGCTCACCCACCAGGCAGTGATCGACCGCATGCCGGCCGACGGCGAGGCGGTCGACCGCGTMACCGTCTACCGGGTGCTGGACTGGCTGGTCGAGCAGGGCCTGGCGCAAAAGCGCGCCGGCCACGACCGCGTATTCCGCTTCAGCCTGGTCGAGCACGAGGCCGCGCGCGCCCRGGTGCACCGGCAGCACAGCCACTTTCACTGCAACCGCTGCGACCGCACTTTCTGCCTGGATGGCGCCGGCGTGCCGGCCCAGTCGGCGCCCAGCGTGCCGAGCGGATTCGCCGTCGAGCACGTGGAGCTCACCGTCAACGGCGTCTGCGCCGAATGCGGCGCGCGCACACCCGGGCGCACCGGATGAGCTTGCGCACCGCTTGCCCGCACATGCCCCCGGCATCACCCCAAACAACACCGGCCCCGCGCACGCCAGGCCAGGCGGAATTCCCTTCCCGGAGAAAACAATGTCAAAACTGATCCCGGTCACCATCCTGACCGGCTTCCTCGGCAGCGGCAAGACCACCCTGCTCAAGCGCATCCTGAGCGAGCAGCACGGCATGAAGATCGCCGTGATCGAGAACGAGTTCGGCGAAGAAAACATCGACAACKAAATCCTCGTGCAGGATGGCCGCGAACAGATCGTGCAGATGAGCAACGGCTGCATCTGCTGCACCATCCGCGGCGACCTGGTGGCCGCGCTGTCGCAGCTTGTGACCCGGCGCGACGCCGGCGAGATCGATTTCGACCGCGTGGTGATCGAGACCACCGGCGTGGCCAACCCCGGCCCGGTGGCCCAGACCTTCTTCATGGACGACGAGATCGCCCAGCGCTACCTGCTGGACGCCGTGATCACCCTGGTAGACGCCAAGCACGCCCACCTGCAGCTCGACAAGCAGGAAGAAGCGCAGCGCCAGGTGGGCTTTGCCGATGCCATCTTCATCACCAAGGCGGACCTAGTGCCGGAAGCCGACATGGCCGATCTGCGCCACCGCCTGCTGCACATGAACCCGCGCGCGCCGGTGCGCACGGCGCATTTCGGCGAGGCGCCGATCGACACGATCTTCGACCTGCGCGGCTTCAACCTGAACKAAAAGCTGGAGATCGACCCCGATTTCCTGCGCGCCGAGGAGGAAGAGCACGAGCACGACCATGGGCACGACCACGCCCACGGCGACCAGTGCGCGGACGATTGCGGCCACGATCATGGCCACGGTCACCAGCACGACCACCACCACCATCACCATCACACCGACCGCATCGGCTCCTTCGTCTTCCGCAGCGACAAGCCGTTCAACTATGGCAAGCTGGAGGAGTTCCTGTCCGGCATCCTGTCGGTCTACGGCGAGCACCTGTTGCGCTACAAGGGCGTGCTGTACATGGACGCGGTCGACCGCAAGGTGGTGTTMCAGGGCGTGCACCAGCTCATGGGCAGCGATATCGGCGCCAAATGGGGCGACGAAACCCCCGGCACCAAGATGGTGTTCATCGGCGTGGACCTGCCCAAGGACGCCATCCTGAAGGGCCTGGCTACCTGCCTGGCCTGACCCCGCGGCGGGCGCCCAAGGCCTGCCCTGCCATCCCCCTCCGGCGAGGGGGGTGGGAACTCAGGGAAAACTCCCCCGCTTTTCCCCCATATCTCCAAAATTTTTGTTCAAGTACAATAGTCTGGATTTAGTGCGGGTTACGCAGCCTCGGTTGCGGCATCCGCGCAATGCAGGGCGGCGGTCGTCGTCAGCATGAGGCGGGCTGCCGGCAGGTGCGGTCGCAGTGCTTCGTGCGGGGACCGCCTTCCGCCCGGGGCACCCCTCCCGCGCCGACATCGACCGACGCGAGAAAGAGAGGTGTCCCATGGTAGCCGCAACGAAAACGAAAGAAAGCCGCAGCAAAAACGGTAGCGCTGCGGCCGAGACGCTGAAGGCGCGGCCCACCAAGGCTGCGCCTGCTCCCCGCGGCAGCACGGTGCACGCCGGTGCGGGCGAGGCCAAGGGAGGCACGCAAAGCAGCAAGAMTGCAGCCAGCCAGAGCGAAACGTCCGAGCCGCGCAAGCGGCAGGACACTGCACCCGAGCGGACCAAGACGCCGCCGGTCGCATCAACAAGAGAATCAGCAGCAACCATGAGCAGCAATAAACTTCTGACTGAAGCTGAAATCCTGAAGATGGGCGACAAGGATTACATGAACGAGGCGCAACTCGCCTTTTTCAAGAATCGCCTTGAGCAGCTGCGCGACGATATCCTGAAGAACGCCGATCAGACCACCGAGCACCTGCGTGAAACGGTGATCGTCCCGGATCCGGCTGACCGCGCCACCATCGAGGAAGAACACGCGCTCGAACTGCGCACGCGCGACCGCGAGCGCAAGCTGCTCAAGAAGGTCGAGCAATCACTGGCCCGCATCGAGTCCGGCGACTATGGCTGGTGCGAGGAAACCGGCGAGCCGATCGGCGTGCCGCGCCTGCTGGCGCGCCCCACCGCCACGCTCTCGCTGGAAGCCCAGCAGCGCAGGGAACTGCGCCAGAAGCTGTTCGGCGACTGAGCCGGCCCCGCCCCCCGCGCTCCCAGACGGCCCGGTTTTCCGGGCCGTTTTGCTTGGGACGCCGATTGGGGCGCCGATTGGGGCCCTGCTTGCGGCCCGCCGCCTTCCATGTTGCCCGGGCGGGCGCCAGCTTCCCGACACGCCGTTGTGGTGTCACAGTCACGGACCTATCATTAGGGACGGCAGGATTCGTGCGCCCCACGCGCCCGGAAGGCCCGGAACCTCCCGCTTTCTGATACAGTCGCAACTTTGTTGCAATAACACGCGCGCCTTCTCCCGGCGTGCCTTCCCGCCATGGCCGATCGCCTGCCCGTCACCGTGCTGTCCGGATTTCTCGGTGCCKGCAAGACCACCCTGCTCAACCACATCCTCGCCAACCGCGAAGGCAAGCGGGTGGCGGTGATCGTCAACGACCTGGCGGACGTGAACATCGACGCCCGGCTGGTCGGCGACGGCCTGGTGGCACAGGCTGGCGAGCGCCTGATCGAGCTGTCCAACGGCTGCATCTGCTGTACGCTGCGCGAGGACCTGCTCGCCGAGATCGGCAAGCTGGCGCGCGAAKGCCGCTTCGACTACCTGCTGGTGGAATCCACCGGCGTGGCCGAACCGCTGCCCGTCGCCGAAACCTTCACCTTCGAGGACGAGCAGGGCGTGGCGCTGGACAGCATCGCCCGCCTGGACACCATGGTCACGGTGGTCGACGCCGCGCATTTCCTGCAGGACTTCAACGAAGCCGATTTCCTCCAGGACCGCGGCCAGGCCCGCGACGAGGACGACGACCGCACCGTGGTGGACCTGCTGATCGAGCAGGTGGAATTCTGCGACGTGATCGTGCTCAACAAGCTCGACCTCGTCAGCGACACCGAACGCGCGCGCCTGACCGGCATCCTGCATTCGCTCAACCCGCGCGCGGCCATCGTGCCGGCCAGCTTCGGCAAGGTAGCGCTGGACAGCGTGCTCGACACCGGCCGCTTCGACTTCGACGCCGCCGCCGCCGCCCCCGGCTGGCTGGCCGAGCTGCGTGGCGAGCATGTGCCGGAAAGCGAGGCCTACGGCATCGGCAGCTTCGTCTACCGCCGCCGCCGCCCCCTGCACCCGCAGCGCTTCGCCGACCTGATCCACACCGAATGGCTGCGCGAGCACGGCAGCGTGCTGCGCTCCAAGGGCTTCTTCTGGCTGGCCACCCGCATGGACACGGCGGGCACCTGGGGCCAGGCCGGCGGCGTGTGCCGCCACGGCGGCGCCGGCGCCTGGTGGGCCGCGCTGGATGCGTCCGAATGGCCCGAGGAAGAAGACAGCCGCGCCGAGATCCAAGCCGACATGACCGTGGACGGCCAGCCCGCTCCCTTCGGCKACCGCCGCCAGGAACTGGTGCTGATCGGCCAGGACCTAGACCGCCCCGCGCTGGAAGCGCTGCTCGACGCCTGTCTGCTGACCGATGCCGAGATGGCGGGYGGCCCCGAAGCCTGGGCGAGCTACCCCGACCCGTTCCCGGCCTGGGAAGATGGCCTGGACGACGATCACGTGCATGGCGACGACTGCGGCTGCGATGACCACGGCCATGGCCATCATCACGGCCACGCGCATGGTCACGCGCATGGCCACGACGACGGGCACGGCGGGCATGGCCACTAAGCCTCTGCCTCMCTGGCAGCGCCTGCAGCGCCGCCGCGCGCATGGCCTCGGCCTGTGGCCGGCGTTGTGGCTGGCGCTATGCCTGCTGCTGTCCCAGCATGCCGGGCTGACCCACCGCATCCATCACGGCGGGCTGCTGTATGCGCCGGCGCTGGCCGGCGAGCGCGAAAGCGCCACGCACGAATTCCCGGCCGCCGTTGCCGCCGCCGCGGCCAGCGCGTCCGGACACGTGGCCCAGCCCGAACCCGACACCCCGCTGTCGCTCAAGCTGGCCGGGCACTTCTGCGTCCTGTTCGACGGCGCCACCGTGGCCGCAAGCCATTGCGGCACGCCGGCCCTGCCGGCGCTGACACACCTGCAATCCCCGCTGCCGCCAACCAAGGGCTGGCGCAAGCCTGACCTGCCGCCGGCCAGGCCCTTCCACTCGCGCGCGCCTCCGGCCGTCTCCGCTCTCGCCTGATTTCCGGGCCGCGGCAGCCATGCCGCCGCCCGTTCCCTGACGCAACGCGCCACGATCCGCAATCCGTGCCCGCCGCCGCCCGCGCCTTCCTGCCGCGCCGGGCAGCCCGAGGCACACGTGCGGGCGCCGGCGCCGCGCGCTCGACAGCATCCAAGAGCACCGCGAGCCATGTCTTACCGCCTCCAACAAGAATATTTCCTGCGGCGCACGCCGCTGGCCGCCGTCGTGGCCCTGATCGCCTCGGCCTCCACCTGCGCCCTGGCGCAGGGCACGCCTGCCGCTCCCGCCGCGCCGGCCACCTCCGCCACCGCTGCCCCTGCCGCCACCCCGGCAGCCGCGACCCTGCGCGAAGTGGTGGTCACCGCCAATCCGCTCGGCAGCGAGCTCACCGACCTGGTGGCGCCGGTCTCCAGCCTCGGCGGCGACGCCCTCGCCGTACGCCAGGCCAGCACGCTGGGCGAGACGCTGGACAAGCTGCCGGGCGTGTCCTCCAGTTATTTCGGCCCCAACGCCAGCCGCCCGATCATCCGCGGCCTGGACGGCGACCGCATCAAGGTGCTGCAGAACGGCGGCAGCACCATCGACGCCTCCACGCTTTCCAACGACCACGCGGTGCCGGTGGACCCGCTGGTGGCCGAGCGCATCGAAGTGGTACGCGGGCCGGCCGCGCTGATGTACGGCGGCAACGCCATCGGCGGCGTGGTCAACGTGATCGACAACCGCATCCCCAAGGAGCCGATCGAGGGCGTCAGCGGCACGGTGGACGCCAGCGCGACCGCCGGCGGCGACGGCGCGCGCGGCACCAGCGGGCTGGTCGAGGCCGGCAACGGGCAGTTCGCCGTCCACGCCGACGGCTTCGTGCGCAAGACCAGCGACCTGCGCATCCCCGGCTATGCGCGCAGCGCCAGCCTGCGCAACAGCCAGCCGCTGCCCGCAGGCGAATCCGAGGCCTACGGCCGCCTGCCCAACAGCAACGCACAGCAGCAAGGCGGCTCGCTGGGCGGCTCCTACACCTGGGTCGACGGCTTCGTCGGCGCCAACTACAGCGAGTACCACAACGAGTACGGCAMCCCGGCCGAGGACGACGTGCGCCTGCAGATGCGCCAGCAGCGCTTCGCGCTCGAGGGAGAAGCGCGCAACCTGGCCAACCAGACCGGCGGCTTCATCGAGTCGGTCAAGGGCAAGTTCAGCTATACCGACTACGAGCACAAGGAAATCGAGTCCGGCCAGACCGGCACCATCTTCAAGAACAACGGCTGGGACGCGCGCTTCGAAGCCAAGCATGCGCGCATCGGCAACATGACCGGCGTGATCGGCACCCAGTTCGGCTCGACACGCTTTTCGGCGCTGGGCGAGGAAGCCTTCGTGCCGAGCACCGACACCGACAACGCCGCCCTGTTCATCTTCGAGGAAATGCCGCTGACCGCCGACGGCGACCTCAAGCTCAACCTGGGCGGCCGCATGGACCACACCAGCGTCAAGGCACATGCCGACGGCAACGACCGCTTTTCCGACGCCAGCCGCAGCTTCAACGCCGGCAGCGCCTCGGCCGGCCTGCTCTACAAGCTGGCCCCGGCCTGGTCGCTGACCAGCAACCTGGCCTACACCGAGCGCGCTCCCACCTTCTACGAGCTCTACGCCAACGGCCCCCACGTGGCCACCGGCTCGTGGGAGCAAGGCGACCCCAACGCCGCCAAGGAACGCGCCACCTCGCTGGACCTGGGCCTGCGCTTCAAGTCCGGCCCGCACAGCGCCGGCATCTCTGGCTACTACAKCCGCTTCTCGAACTACCTGGCGCTGACCAATACCGGCACCGCGCGCGACGCGGAAGGCGATTTCGTGACGCCCGGCAGCGCCGGCGCGCTGCCGGTGATGCAGTACATGGGCGTGCCGGCCACGCTGTATGGATTCGAGGCCGAAGGCCGCGCGCGCGTGGCGCAGAAGCTGCTGACCGGCAGCGACACCGTCGACCTGGAAGCGCGCGCCGACTACGTGCACGGCGAGAACCGCGCCACCGGCGAGCCGCTGCCGCGCCTGTCGCCGCTGCGCCTGGGCGGCGCGATCGTCTACGGCGCGGGGCCCTGGGGCGCGCGCGCGGACGTGACCTACGCCGCGCGGCAATCGCGCGTGCCGGCCAACGACACGCCCACCGACGGCTATACCTTGCTCGGCCTGTCCATCACCTACAAGTTCAAGATGGCCGGCACCCAGACGCTGATCTACCTGCGCGGCGACAACCTGACCAACCAGGACGCCCGCAGTTCGACCTCGATCCTGCGCGACATCGCGCCGCTGGCGGGACGCAACGTCAAGATCGGCTTGCGCACCTCGTTCTGAGCGGCGGCGCAGGCCGCCCGCCTCAGGAAATGCCGTTGCAACCGTGCCGGGCAAACCCCGCGCGGCCACGCAAGCGTGCGAAGTACGCCGCCACCGCGGGATAGTCCGGGTGCGCCAGCGGCGTGGCGTACCACCGGTTGACCGAGAGGCCGAGCGGGATATCGGCGAGCGAGAAACTGCTGCCGGCGGCATAGCCGCCGGTGGCGGCGAGTTGCCGCTCGAGGATGCCCATGCAGCGCGACCAGCCTGCGACGGACGCCTCGACCAGCGCAGCGTCCTGATGCGCTGGCGACTGCCGCGCCAGTGCCATGAAGGCGTACCGCCAGGCGGGGTTCAGCTCCGACGCCTGCCAGTCGATCCACTGGTCGATGCGCGCGCGCACGCGCGGGGCGGCGGGATAGATGGCCGCGCCGCCGTATTGCGCCGCCAGGTAGCGGATGATGGCGTTCGACTCCCACAGCACGAAGCCGCCGTCGTCGAGCACGGGCACCATCGCGTTGGGATTGAGCGCCAGGAACGCCGGCGTATCGGTAGCGCGAAAGCCCGAGCCCCAGTCCTCGCGCTCAAAGGGCAGGCCAAGTTCGTCGCAGCACMACAGCACCTTGCGCACATTGATGGAGGAGGCCTTTCCCAGGATCTTCAGCATGGTCGTCGGGAGCTTGCAGTTGCATTKGCGGACAGCGCGGCTGCGCGCGCTGCATCCAATATACGGCCAGGCCGCCAGGCCGCACAGGGACAGTCGCGCCGATTCGCGGCAGGCCAGTCGCACCGCGCCCGTGCCTTGCCACGGTGAAAGCGCGGCAAGGCACGCGGAAAGAAGCACGCGCAGCGTGCATCGCCGCCTCGCCGCGGTGCATCCGGCGCTGCGGGTCGGCCCGCCTTGACACCCGCGCCGGCGAGTCCCGACAATGCCTCACCGCTCCAAGCCAACAGGGACCACCCGATGACCATCATCCGCCGCGCCCTTGGCGCCGCAGCACTCGCCACAAGCCTCGCCTGCGCATCGCTCTCCCCGTCCGCCATGGCCGCCGGGCTGACCATCGGCCTGTCCGGCGACATCACCTCGCTCGACCCGCACTATCACAACGTCACGCCCAATGCGAACGTGGCCGAGCACATGTTCGAAGCGCTGATCGCCAAGGACGAGAAGATGCGCTTCAAGCCCGCCCTGGCGCTGTCCTGGAAGCCGGTCGACGACACCACCTGGGAAATCAAGCTGCGCCCCGGCGTGAAATTCCACGACGGCAGCGAATTCACCTCGGCCGACGTGGTCTATTCGCTCAACCGCCCCGCCACCGTCAAGAACAGCCCCTCGCCGTACACCATCTACACCAAGGGCTTCAAGGACATCGTCGCGGTCGACAAGCTGACCGTGCGCATCACCACCAACGGGCCGTACCCGCTGGTGCCCAACGACCTCTCCACCATCTACATGGTGTCGAAGAAGGTCGCCGAGAATGCCACCGGCGACGACTTCAACAGCGGCCGCGCCATGGTCGGCACCGGGCCTTTCAAGTTCGTCAGCTTCCGCAAGGGCGACCGCATCGAGCTGGCCCGCAACGACAATTACTGGGGCAACAAGCCCGAGTGGGACACCGTCTCGCTGCGCATCCTCACCAGCGACGCCCCGCGCGTGGCCGCGCTGCTGGCCGGCGACGTGCAGGTCATCGAGAACGTGCCCACCTCGGATATCCGGAAGCTCTCCTCGGATCCGAACGTGAGCGTGTTCAAGGTGCCGACCTTCCGCATGATGTACCTGCACCTGGACAGCAACCGCGACGTCACGCCCTTCGCCGCCGACAAGGCCGGCAAGCCGCTCGCCAGGAACCCGCTCAAGGACCCGCGCGTGCGCGCGGCCATCTCGCATGCCATCTCGCGCCAGGCCATCGTCGAGCGCGTGATGGAAGGCGCCGCCGAGCCCACCGGCCAGCTGGTMAACTCCACGCTGTTCGGCTACGTGCCGTCGCTCAAGCCAGACACCTTCGACGCCKCCGCGGCCAGGAAGCTGCTGGCCGATGCCGGCTACCCGGACGGCTTCCAGCTTACCCTGCACGCGCCCAACAACCGCTACGTCAACGACGAGCAGGTGGCGCAGGCCATCGCCTCGATGCTCGCGCGCGTCGGCATCCAGACGCGCGTCGAAGCCATGCCGTCCGCCACCTTCTTCACGCGCGCCAACAAGCTCGACTTCTCCTTCATGCTGGCCGGCTGGGGCGCCGACACCGGCGAAGCCGGCTCCTCGCTCAAGTCATTGCTGGCCACCTACGATCCCGCCCGCGGCTGGGGCGCATCCAACCGCGGGCGCTACAGCAATGCCGCACTCGATGCCAAGCTGACCACCGCGCTGACCACCATCGACGACCGTGCGCGCGAGAAGCTGCTGCAGGAGGCGACCGAGGTCGGGATCAAGGACTATGGCGTGATCCCGCTGTATTTCCAGATCAATGTCTGGGCGGCCAGGAAGGGCTACAAGGTGGTGCCGAGGCAGGATGAACGGACCTACGCGTTCGCCATCACGAAGTAGCGCCTCACGCGGCGCCTGATTTCCGCGCGCTGCCGGCCTGGCCGGCAGCCTGGTACCACGGCGGTACMAGCGAGTACATTGCCGCCGCGCACGGTACCCCGTGCAGCACCAGCCGGTTGCGTGCGATGCATTCGAACTGCGCGCCGATCTTCTCCGCCACCGCGCGGCTGAGCACATTGTTCTCCGCGGCGACCACCTCGAGCCGCGTCAGCCCGAGCCGGTGGAATCCGTAGCAGGCCATCAGGTCGGCCGCGCGCGCGCCAAGCCCCTGGCGCTGGCGGCTCTGCCGTATCCAGTAGCCGAGGTTGCCGAAGTTGTAGTCGCGGTTGATCTGGTTGATGGAGACGCCGCCGTACAGCTCCCTGCCGTCCGGCGCGAACACGCCGATGTCATAGGCTTCGCCGGTGCCCATGGCTTCCGTGCACATGTCGAACCAGCTCTCGGCATCGCGCACGCTGTAGCTGGCGTGGCACCAGGGCATCCACTTGCCCACGGTGTCGAGCGATTCATGCACGGCCGCGACGAACTGCGGCACGTCGGTGTAGCGAAACGGACGAAGCTGGAAGCCCTGGCCGTGGAGCGCTTGCATGGTGTGTCCTCGCGTTCCTGTCACCGTTCAGCGCCGGGACCCGCCGCCGCGGGCCATTGCCCCGGCGATCAGCAGGCGGGCCTGCACGCGCGCATGCAGCAGGGCCATGTCGGCATGGCGCAGGCGCGGATCGCGGCTGAGGATCGCCATCGCCTTGCCGGCCTGGCGCGCGCTGGCGATGCCTGCCTCGGCCGCGGCGCGGTCGATCGCGGCATCGAGCTCGGGCTCGGACAGCGGCGCGGCGATGCGGGCCGCCAGGCTCAGCGCGGTGTCGTCGAAACCGGCGCCGTCATCGAAATGAATGCGGCCTTCGATCGCCACGTCGAGACCCTGCGCGTCGAGCTCGCCGAAGCGCAGCTCGCTGACGTCGACCGCGTGGTGACGGCCTTCCACATAGAGCGAGCCGTCGATGTAGCCCGGCTCGGGATTGAGCGGAAAACGCAGGCGCCTGCCCGCCAGCTCTGCCAGGCTGCGGCTGGGCAGGCTCAGGCCGTCGAGCCGCAGCGCGGTGCGCACCTGTGCGCCGCCGAGCAGGAAGGGGGCCAGTTCGACCAGCAGGTCGGCGCCGTGCGCGTGGATCGCAGAGGGCGAAAGATGGGCAACCAGGGGCTGGAGCAATACGACGGGAAAKACAGGCATCGGCGGCTTCCTCGCAAATGGTCGGGGCGCTTGCCTACATGCTACGGCGTCCGGCTGGCGCGATCAAACGGAAAACGAGGGCGCCGCCGCCGCTCAGTCGCGATTGCAGACGTCCGCGCCTTCCATCGCCAGCGCACCGGCCTTCACCAGCGACGCCAGCATGCGCCCGAGCATGCCGCCAAGATCCTCGCCGTCCATGAAGCGGGCATGGATGCGTTGCATCAGCGGCGTCTGCTCCATCCATGCCAGCAGCGCGCCATACGGCATGCGCTGCTGCTCGAGCAGCTTGAACTTCAGCAGCACCTTGACCGCATGCGCGGCGTTGCGCGCGGGGTCGGCGCGCAGGTAGGCCAGGCGGGCGCCGGCCACGTCGAGCGCGGCGGCCAGATTGGTGAAGGGCCGGCCGTGGCCGGGTATCACCACGCGCGCGCCGAGCGTGGCGATACGCTCCAGCACCGCAGCCTGCTCGGCGAAGCCGCTCTCGCCGTCGAGTTCGGGAAAGATCACGCCKAAGCCGTTCTCCCACAGCGCGTCGCCCGAGATCAGGATGCGCTCCTGCGGGGCGAACAGCATCACCGCGTGCGGATCGTGCCCGGGCGCGGCGACCGCCTGCCAGTCGATGCCGCCCAGGCGCAGCACATCGCCGTCCTGCACCACGTCATCGAAGCCGAAACGGTCGCATTGCTGGCCGGTGGCGCGATAACTGAGCATGTCGTCATCCCAGCCTTGCACGGCGGCGGCCTCCGCCGCCGGAATCAGCGTGCGCGGCTGCCAGCGCCGCTGCAGGATGGCGTTGCCGCCGCAATGGTCGGAGTGCAGGTGGGTGTTCACCAGGCGCCGCAGGGGCCGGCCGCGCAGGCCGGCCTCGACCAGCGCCAGCGTCTGCGGCGCATGCGTGACATAGCCCGAATCGACCAGCGCGGTGTCGTCGCCGTCGAGGAACAGGATGTTGTTGGCCGACAGCCAGCCGCGCTCGAACACGCGCAGGGTGGCCGGCAGGACTGGTGGCGTGAAGGGTTCGGGCATCTGGCGTTGTCTCGTCTCTTGTTCTTGCTCTTGTTCCGGCTCTTGCTCTTGCTCTTGTACGGCTTGTCGTGCCGCTGCGCTGCTACTGGCCGGCGGGCTTCGGCGCGTCCGCGCGGCCCGGGCCKACAGGCAGCGCGCCGGCGGCGCGAAATGCAGCGGAGGCAAAGAACGGATCCTGCCGCAGCCGGGCGCCGAGCATGTCGAGCGCGTCCAGGCCCCAGAACAGCTGCCCCGCGGCAYCCCCCTGCACGATGGCGGTGGGCACGCCGAACACGCCGCGCGACACCGCCTCTTCGCCGTGCTCGCGCAGGCGCGCCTTCACCGCCTCCTGCGCCAGCGCAGCGGCGGGTACGCCCAGCGTGGCGCACAGCGCGTCGAAATCCGCCTGTTGCTGCGGCACGCGCCCCTGTTGCCAGACGAAACCGAACAGCGGCGCCAGGGTCTCGCGCGACAGCCTGCCGTCCAGCTCCAGCGCCACCGCCAGCCGCAACAGGGGCAGCGGATTGAAGGGGTGCACGGCGGGCATGGCGAGCGGGGTCTCGTCGCGGTGCGCGATCCAGGCCACATGCTCGAAGGTGAAGCGGCGCTTCGGCGCGATCTCGGCCGGGCCGACATTGCCCCAGTGCCGCAGCAGGCCCGCGAACAGCACCGGCACGTAGCGTACCCGCGCACCGGCCGGCAGCACGCGCGGCAGCCGTTCGAAGGCGAGATAGGAGAACGGCGAGATCGGGTCGAAGTACCAATCGATGACAGCAGGATCGTGGACAGCAGTCATGGGCAACCTCAGTCGGGAAACTTCTGTCGGGAAACTTCTGTCGGGAAACCTCAGTCGGTGTCGCAGGCGCGCGGTCCCGCGCAGGCCTGCGCCGCCAGTTGCGCGGCGCGGGCGGGCAGGCGCGCCCAGGTCGCGCGCCTGCCGGCGTCGTCGCTGCCGGACCAGGCGGCGATTTCCTCGATGGTACGCAGGCAGCCTTCGCAGTAGCCGCTGGCCGTATCCATGCGGCAGACATTGCGGCACGGCGACGGCACCGGCTGCGCGTGCTGCGCGGCTTGCGCGCCGCGCGTCAGCTCGGCGACCAGGCGGGAAAGCCGCGACATGGCGTCAGTGCCAGCCGCGGTGGGCACGCCGCGGCATCATGCCAGCCCGCGCTGCGCCACGTCAGCCACCGCGGCCCCGGTCATGCGCTGCAGCTCCTGCGGGGTGAGGTTGAACACCGCGTGCGGATGGCCGGCGGCAGCCCACAGGCTGTCGTAGCGGAACAGGTCGCTGTCGAGCAGCATCACCGGCGCCACCGCGTGGCCGATCGGGCAGACGCCGCCGATGGCATAGCCGGTCTTCTCGCGCACGAATTTCGCATCGGCCTTGCCGAGCGGCCCGACCACGGCGGCCACCTTGGCCTCGTCGACGCGGTTGCTGCCGCTGGCGATCACCAGCACCGGCGCATCGTCGGCKACGCGGCGGAATATGATGGACTTGGCGATCTCGGCCACCGAGCAGCCGAGGCCGGCCGCGGCCTCGGCCGAGGTCTTGCCGGTGGCCGGCAGCATCACCACGGGCTTGGCGTGGCCCAGGCCGGCCAGCAGGCCGGCCACGCGCTGGGCCGCCTCGGGCAGCGTCGCCGACGCATCAGCGCTATCCAGGGAGCCATGCAGGGAGCGATCGTTCATATCATCTGTTCCGTATCTGTCTCACACGCAGGCAGGCGCGGCGCCAGCGGCATCGGCGGCCGCCGCCCACTTGGACAGCAGCGCGCGGCCCACGCGCGAGCTGTTGGCGCGGCCGATGGACTGCGAGATGAAATCGCCGGCGCGCACCACCTGCTCCAGGTCGATCCCGGTGTGGATGCCCATGCCGTGCAGCATGTACAACACATCTTCGGTGGCGACATTGCCGGTMGCGCCCTTGGCGTAAGGGCAGCCGCCGAGACCGGCGACCGAGGCGTGGAAGGTCGAGATGCCGGCCTGCATGCTGGCCAGGATATTGGACAGCGCCTGGCCGTAGGTATCGTGGAAATGGCCCGAGAGGCGGTCGGCCGGGAACTCCGCCGCCGCCGCGTGCATGACTTCCTGCACGCGGCCGGGCGTGCCCACGCCGATGGTGTCGGCGATGTCGATCTCGTCGCAGCCAAGCTCGCGCATGCGGCGCACCACGTMCACCACCGCGTGCACCGGCACTTCGCCCTGGTAGGGGCAGCCCAGCGCGCACGAGATGCTGGCGCGCAGGCGCAGGCCTTTATCCTTGGCGGCGGCGGCCACCGGCTCGAAGCGCGCGATGGACTCGGCGATCGAGCAGTTGATGTTCTTCTGCGAGAAGGCCTCGCTGGCGGCGCCGAAGATCACCACCTCGTCCGCCCCGGCGGCCACCGCGCCCTCGAAGCCCTTGAGGTTGGGCGTGAGCACCGAATACAGCGTGCCCGGGCGGCGCTGGATGCGCGCCATCACGTCGGCGCCGTCGGCCATCTGCGGCACCCATTTGGGCGAGACGAACGAGGCCGCCTCGATATTGACGAAGCCGGCATCGCTGAGCCGGTTGATCAGGTCGACCTTGACCTCGGTCGGCACCATCGCCTTTTCGTTCTGCAGCCCGTCGCGCGGGCCGACCTCGACGATCTTCACATAGTTGGGCAGGGTCATGGCGTCTCCTCCTTGTGCTGTCTTCGACCGCGGCGCGCACGCCGCGCTCCTGTGTGTGTCTTCAGTAACCGCGCTGCAGGTCGACCACGCCGGCGATCGGCTGGCCCGCGCCGAGCGCGCGGATCTTGCCGGCGATCTGGGCGATGCTGTCTTCGCGCAGGGTCAGCGCGGCGATATGCGGGGTGATGGTGATGCGCGGCTCGCGCCAGAACGGATGCTCGGCCGGCAGCGGCTCGGTACGGAACACGTCGAGCATGGCGCCGGCGATCTGGCCGGACTGCACGGCCGCCAGCAGGTCTTCCTCGACCAGGTGCGGGCCGCGCGCCACGTTGACCAGGTAGGCGCCCTTGGCCAGCTTGCCGAGCAGCCCGGCGTCCAGGATGTTCTCGGTTTCCGGCGTCAGCGGCAGCACATTGACCAGCACGCGCAGGCCGTCCAGGAACCCGGCCTGGCCAGCCTCGCCGGAGAAGCCCTGCACGCCCTCGATCTCGCGTGCCGTGCGGCTCCAGCCGCGCACCGGGAAGCCGAAGCCGGCCAGCGCCTGCGCGATCTGCGCGCCGAGCGTGCCCACGCCCATCACGCCCACGGTGAAGTCGGCGCGGCGATGCGGCTTGAGGAAGCGCCAGTTGCCGGCCTGCTGGGCCAGCGAATACTCGTCGAGGCGGCGGAAGTAGCGCAGTACCGCGTGCGTCACGTATTCGATCATCTGGGCAGCCATGCCCGCATCGTCCAGGCGCACGATGGGCACGCCGTCCGGCAGCGCCTGCGGGTCAGCGTCGCGCAGCCGCAGGATGCCGTCCACGCCGGCGCCAAGGTTGAACACAGCCTTGAGGTCGGTGCGCCCGCGCAGCATTTCCAGCGGCGGGCGCCACACCACGGCGTAGTCGGCGCGCTCGTTCTTGCTGTCTTCCCAGGTCACGCATTGCGCCTCGGGCAGGGCTTCGGCAAAACCGTCGGTCCAGGGCTGGTAACGGCCGTCCGGCACATACAGCTGCAACTTCATCTCTTCTCCACGGTGGGGTTCTTGTCGCGTTTCGTCGTATTTTCGCAGAGATKGCAGAGGAGCGGGGGAATGGGGATGGCTGCCGGCTTCGTGGTGCGCGTGGCGGACCGCCTCGCGCAGGCACCGGGGGCCTTGCGCTGCGTCCGCCACGCAACCTGTGCCGCCATGCCGGCAAGGTCAGCCGGCGTAGCCCTCGGTCCGGATGTCCAGGCGGGCCAGCAGCGCGCGGTCTCGGTCGGCCTGCGGGTTGGCGGTGGTCAGCAGGCGGTCGCCGTAGAAGATGGAGTTGGCGCCGGCCATGAAGCACAGTGCCTGCAGCGCGTCGTCCATGGTCTCGCGCCCGGCCGACAGGCGCACCATGGCGCGCGGCATGGTGATGCGGGCCACCGCGATGGTGCGCACGAACTCGAACGGATCGAGCGGCTCGGCGTGGGCCAGCGGCGTGCCCTCCACGGCGACCAGGTTGTTGATGGGCACCGATTCCGGGTACGGGTCCATGTTGGCGAGCTGGGCGATCAGGCCGGCACGCGCGTCGCGCGATTCGCCCATGCCGACGATGCCGCCGCAGCAGACGTTGATGCCGGCGTCGCGCACATGGCCAATGGTGTCCAGGCGGTCCTGATAGGTGCGGGTCGTGATGATCTCGCCGTAGAACTCGGGCGAAGTGTCGAGGTTGTGGTTGTAGTAGTCCAGGCCGGCATCCTTCAGGCGGCGCGCCTGCTCGGCCTCCAGCATGCCMAGCGTGACGCAGGTCTCCAGGCCCATCGCCTTGACCTCCTTGACCATCTCGATCACCGGCTCCAGGTGGCGCTCCTTGGGGCTGCGCCATGCCGCGCCCATGCAGAAGCGCCCGGCGCCGCTGGCCTTGGCGGCACGCGCGGCTTCCAGCACCTCGTCCAGCGCCATCAGCTTGCCGGCCGTGACGCCGGCATCGTGGTGCGCGCTCTGCGGGCAGTAGCCGCAATCTTCCTCGCAGCCGCCGGTCTTGATCKACAACAGGGTGGAGAGCTGCACGGCATTKGGATCGAAGTGCTCGCGGTGCACCTGCTGGGCGCGGAACAGCAGGTCGTTGAAGGGCAGCGCGTAGAGCGCCGCGACGTCGGCCACGGCCCAGTCGCCAGGCTTGGCGGGAGCGGCCTCGGTGAAGCGGCGCGCGGTCTGGCGCAGGCTGTCGGCGGAGATGGTGGCGACGGTCTCGCCGGCAAAGGTCGTGTTGGTCATGATCGTTGTCTTTTCCAGGATGTCTTGCGGTATTCGTGAGGCTGGCGCCGGCTCAGGCCAGCAGCGGCGCGAGCGCCAGCCGGCTGGCGGCTTCCGCCGGCGGCACCTGCCACGGCAGCGTGCCGAGCAGGGGCGCATCCAGCGACTGGCGCAGCGTGTCGATGTTCTCGTCGCTCAGGTCCATGGCCGGATCGATKCGGTTGGCGATCCAGCCGGCCAGGTGCAGGCCGCGCGCGCGCACGGCTTCGGCGGTGAGCAGCGCATGGTTKAGGCAGCCCAGGCGGATGCCCACCACCAGCACCACCGGCAGGTCAAGCATCATGGCGAGCGCGGCCGTGTCMCAGCCGCCCGCCTCGGGGGGCGCGCCGTCGAGCGGTACGCGAAAGCCGCCCACGCCCTCCACCACCACGGCGTCCGCGCGCGCCTGCAATCCGGCAAAGGCGGCGCGGATCGGCTCGCGGGTGATGCGCACGCCTTCCGCGGCGGCGGCCAGGTGCGGGGATGCCGGCGTGCGCAGCAAGAAGGGGCAGGTCAGCGCCTGCGGCACGTCCACCGCGCTGGCCGCGCGCAGCTGGGCCACATCGTCGTTATGCCAGTGGTCGCCGCGCCATTCGCTGCCGCTGGCCACCGGCTTCATGCCCACGGCGCGCCGGCCGGCCGCGCGCAGCGCATGCAGCAAGGTGGCGCTGGCGTGGGTCTTGCCGACGCCGGTATCGGTGCCCGTGACGAAACAGGCGAACGGCTGCACGCTCATGCCATCTCCTTGCGCGGCACCACGCTGCCCAGGCTGGCCAGCAGGCGCTCCACATCGGCCTGCGCATGCGAAGCCGACAAGGTGATGCGCAGGCGCGCGGTGCCCGCCGGCACGGTGGGCGGACGGATCGCGCCGACGCGGATGCCGTCCGCTTCCAGCGTCGCGGACAAGGCCAGCGCGGCCACGTTGTCGCCCACGATCACGGGCTGGATCGCGGTGGCGCTCTCGCCCAGGCGCCAGCCGGCGGCGCGGCTCAGGCCGGCCAGTCCGCCGCGCAGGGTGCGGATCAGCTCGCCGAGGTGGGCGCGGCGCTGGTGCCCCTCCTCGCCGGCGATCAGCGCCAGGCTGGCCKACACCGCATGCGCCACCGCGGGCGGCGCGGCCGTGGTGTAGATGTACTGGCGCGCGGTGTTGACGAGGTGATCGATGATGGTCCCATGCGCGGCCACGAAGGCGCCMGCCACGCCGGCGGCCTTGCCCAGCGTGCCGATATAGATGATGCGCGGGGAGGTCAGCGCGAAGTGCTCGAGCACGCCGCGGCCCTGCTCGCCCAGCACGCCGAAGCCGTGCGCATCGTCCACGATGATCCAGGCGTCGTGCCGTTCGGCCAGCGCCAGCAGCGTATCGAGCGGCGCCAGGTCGCCATCCATGCTGAACACGCTGTCGGTGACGATCAGCTTGAGCGGGGTGGGGGACTCGGCCAGCAGCTTGTCCAGCGCGGCCACGTCGCGGTGAGGATAGCGGCTCACCTTGGCCCTGGCCAGGCGCGCGCCATCGATCAGCGAGGCGTGGTTCAGCTCCTCGCAGAACAGCGTGGCATCGGCGCTGCCGAGCGCGCTCAGCACGCCCATGTTGGCCATATAGCCGGTGCAGAAGTAAAGCGCCCCGGCATGTGGGATATGCGGCGCGAACCAGGTCGCCAGCTCGCTCTCGAGCACGTGGTGGGCCTGCGAATGGCCACTCACCAGGTGAGATGCGCCGCTGCCCGCGCCGTACCGGCGCGCGCCTTCGCCCAGGGCTTCGATCAGCGCGGGATGATTGGCCAGGCCGAGGTAGTCGTTGCTGCAGAAGGTCAGCAGCGCATGGCGCTCGCCGCCGCAGGCGTCGCTGACTTCCTGGTGCGGAGCGCAGGCGGTGTGCGCGGTGCGGCGGCGCCGCGTGAGGGCCTGGCCGTCGCGTTCGGCGGCGGCCAGCGTCAGGTGTTCAAGCAGCATCGCGTATCTCCTTGGGGTGCGCCGGCGCCGCCTGCGGCGCCGAGGCGCCGGGCAGTACCGTGTCGAGTGTGGCTTGCAGCCGGTCCGCCAGCCACTGCGCCATGTCCATGTCGAACACGTAGGGCGGCATGACATAGAGCGTGCGGCCGATCGGGCGGATCAGCACGCCGTGCGCGCGCGCGGCGTGGTGGAAGCGCGCGGCGAAATCGCCGGCGCCTACCGGCACATATTCCTCGCGCACGTCGGCGGCCCAGATCAGCCCGCGCTGGCGCACCTGCTCGAGCCGCGCATCGGCGCCCAGCCCGGCCATGGCCTGCGCGAGCCATTGCGCGCGCAGCCGGTTGTGCGCCACCACGTCGTGCCGCGCAAACAGCTCGAGCGTGGCAAGCGCGGCGCGGCAGGCCAGCGGATTGCCGGTGTAGGAATGCGAGTGCAGGAAGCTGCGGGCGCGGTCCGGCTCGTGCGGCGCCGAGACGAAGGCATGCTGGAGCGCGCTGCGCGACATCACCAGCGAGAGCGGCAGGTAGCCGCCGCTGATGCCCTTGGACAGGCACAGGAAATCGGGCCACAGGTGCGCCGGCAGCGGCCCTGCATCCGCGCCGCCCGCCGGCTGCGTGCGCGCCTGCTCCCATGCGAAGAAGGTGCCGGTGCGTCCGCAGCCCACCGCGATCTCGTCGGCGATCAGGTGCACGCGGTAGCGGTCGCACAGCGCGCGCACGCCCGCCAGGTAAAGCGGATCGTGCATCGCCATGCCGGCCGCGCACTGGATCAGCGGTTCGACGATCAGCGCGGCGATCTGGCCGCCGCGCGCCTGCAGCAGCGCTTCGAGCTCATCCAGCGCACGCTGCGCCACCTGTGCCGCGCTTTCGCCCGGCGCCGCCTGGCGCGCATCCGGCGACATCACCACATGCGACTGCATCAGCATCGGATCATAGGCGTCGCGGAAGATCGCCACGTCGGTCACCGCCAGCGCGCCCACGGTCTCGCCGTGGTAGCCGTGGCGCAGGCACACGAACTCGCGCTTGCCCGGCAGCCCGGTGTTGCGCCAGTAGTGAAAGCTCATCTTGAGCGCGATCTCGACGGCGGACGCGCCGTCGCTGGCATAGAAGACATGGCCGAGCGCGCCGCCGGTGAGCGCCGACAGGCGCTCGGCAAGCTCCACCGCCGGCGCGTGCGTGCAGCCGGCCAGCATCACATGCTCGAGCGTATCGAGCTGCGCGCGCAGCGCGGCGTTGATATCGGGATTGGCGTGGCCGAACAGGTTGACCCACCACGAGCTGGTGGCATCGAAATAGCGCTGGCCGTCTTCGCCATGGAGCCACGGGCCCTCGCCGCGGGCAATCGCCAGCGGCGGCTCGCCGGCGTCAGGGCGCAGCGGCGTGCAGGGATGCCACACCGCGCGCAGGCTGCGCTCGCCGAGCGAAGGCGCGGCGGGCACTGGCGGCAGGGATTGGGACTGGTTTTCCAAGGAAACCCTCCTTTGTTGAGCGCGCCTGCGGCCTGCACTGCCTGCGCGGGGGGGCAGGCGGGCGGCACTGGCGTGCGCGTTGGGGAGAGTCATGGTAGGGAGCTCCCCGGTCCCTTGGCAAACATTCCCGGCTTTACACGTTAGCAGCGTGTTGAGCGACGAACCACGAAGAAGGCCATGGCCCCCGGCATCTCGCCGTCAGCATGCGCGTATCTCCACATGCGGTGTGGCCTCGCATGCCCAAACCCCGCTGACCGGGGCCATCGACTGCGCCGACGAATGCGGCTAGAAGGACAGCCCGGGCGCCGGATTCAGCCCCGCCTGTCCAGCGGGTGCCCCGGCAGCAGATCGTACGGATGCTTCCAGCCCGGCAGCGCACGCAGGCGTTCGGTCCAGGCATGGATGCGCGGATACTCCTTGCGCCAGTGCACGCCGATCTCGTMGTCGAAGAACACGTAGCCGGCCAGCGAGAAATCGGCAATGGTCAGACGCTCTCCCAGCACGTACGGTCGCCCGGACAGATGCGCGTCGAGCACGCTCCAGGCGCCTTCGCAGCGCTGGCGCAGKAACTGCAGCACCGCCGGATCCGGCGCCTTGGCAAAGGTGCGCAGGAAGCGGTAGGTGGCGGTGTAGGCGGTGAACTTGTGGTTGTCGAACAGCAGCCAGCGCAATACCTCGGAGCGCTCGACCTCGCTGGCGGGGCCGTATGCATCGAGGCGCTGCGCCAGCAGGTCGAGGATGGCGCCCGACTGCGACAGCCGGCGGCCGTCGAACTCGAGCACGGGCACCTCGCCCATCTCGTTGATGGCACGATACTCCGGCGTATGGGTCTCGCCGTTGAAGTAGTCGACGAAGCGCGGCGTCCACAACTGGCGCCGGCGCTGCACGCCGATGGTCTCCAGCAGCAGGGCCACCTTGTAGGCATTGCCGGATTGCGCGAAACCGTACAGCAGGTATTCGGTCTCATGCGCGGTCTCATGCGCGCTTTCATGCGCGGCTGCATTCTTGCTGCTTGCTGCGGCTTTCAATGTCATGGTGTCTCCCCAAGCATGTCGCCATCCAGGTAGAGCCAGCGCGGCGCCTCGCCGGCGGCGCGCGGCTCCAGTACGAAGCGGCTGCGCTSGTGCAGCCGGAAAGCGCGCCCGCCGACCTTGTAGCGCGCGACGAACTCCACCTGCGCGTGCGTCTCGTCCTGCTGCGCGTGCGCCTTGACCGCAAGGCCGAGCCAGCGCGCGCCGGCATCGGCAGCCRGGTCATCCGGGCAGGTCGACGGATGCCAGGTCTGGCGCAGCCAGTTCTCATCGCCCAGCACATAGGCGGCGTAGCGCGAGCGCATCAGCTGCTCGGCATTGGACGGCAAGGCCTCGCCGCGGTGAAAGCGCCCGCAGCAGGCGGCATAGTCGCCGCCGCCGCAGGGACAGGCGCCGGCGCCGGGCGCGCGCGCCTTCATCCGATCAGCCCCGGCAGCTCGCGCATATCCGTGAAGGTGCTGCGCGCGCCGGCCGCCAGCAGCGAGGCGGCATCGTTGCGCGCGGCGTAGCCGAACACCGTCATGCCCGCCGCCACGCCGGCGGTGATGCCGGCCGGGCTGTCCTCGATCACCGCGCAGCGCGACGGCTCCACGTTCATGGTGCGCGCGGCGAGCAGGTACACGTCGGGCGCGGGCTTGCTGCGCTCGACCTCGGTGGACGAGAAGATGTGCTCGCGCTCATCCTGCTGGAACAGTGCCACCAGTCCGGTGCGGCTCAGCTGCAGCTTGACCTTGACGCGGTCCGCGCCGGAGGCCACGCAGATGGGCAGGCCAGCCGCGGCGATGGCGGTGACCGCCTCGCGCACGTGCGGCACGGCCTGCACCTCGGCCTCGAGCACGGCATTGCGCCGCGCCAGCCATTGCGACAGCCAGTTCTTCGGCAGCGGCGCGCCGCGCCTGAGGGCGATATTGTCCAGCTCCTCGCGCACCGCGCGGCCCAGGAACCACCTGGTGGAATCCTCGAGCGAGATCTCGATGCCAAGCTCGTTGAGCATCTGGTTGAGCACGCGGTTGACGATGGGCTCGCTGTCGACGAGCACGCCGTCGCAATCGAAGATCACGCAATCGAAGCGGGGATGGCGGATCGGCTTGATGCTGGCATTCATGCGGGTTTCTTTTCCTTGCTGCTATCTGTGTTGCCGGGTGTGCTTGCGGGGCTGGCGGCCACCGCGCGCAGCTCCGTCGGGCGCCGGCTCTTGAGGAGGGCCTCGATCTGGTCGAACCGGTCGAAGCCCCAGAACGGCGCGCCGTCGATGATGACGAAGGGCGAGCCGAACACGCCCTTGGCCATGGCGACCTCGATCTCGGCCTTGAGCTGGTCCTTGATCTGGAAGCTGCTGGCGCCGGCGTCCATGGCGTGCGCATCGATGCCGAGCGGCTCGGCCAGCTTCACCAGCTCGGCCGGCTCGGCGATATTGATATCGTCCACGAACAGCGCGCGGTAGACCGCCTTGGCGAACGCGGTGGCGATGTCGTCGCCGTGATGGTTCTGCAGCCATAGCATGGCGCGCGCGGCCTGCGTGGTGGGCAGCGGGAAATGCGTCGGGCGCTGGTACTCGATGTCGTGGAAGCGTGCCGTGCGTTCGAAATCCAGCCAGCAGTATTCGCCCTTGAGCGGCACCTGCGGCAGCGGCGCGCTGCCCGTGG
The DNA here is from genome assembly GCF_056396525.1 of Cupriavidus sp. 05T41. Lineage (NCBI taxonomy): Bacteria > Pseudomonadati > Pseudomonadota > Betaproteobacteria > Burkholderiales > Burkholderiaceae > Cupriavidus > Cupriavidus sp. 05T41. The sequence continues at coordinate 6,394 of NZ_JBFTLQ010000033.1, read as the reverse complement.
TCTTGAACACCACCCCGAGCAGGATCGGGTGCCAGGCCACGATGCGGCCGTATTTCTGCGCCAGCTCGTCGATGCGGGTGCTGGCGAAGTAGCCGTAGGGCGAGGAGAAATCGAAGTAGAAATCGATGGCGGCGCTCATGGTCTCTGGGGGGCTCCTGGGGTCTGGCCGGGGGTCGATGCTGCGATGAATCCGGTGCTTCGGTGCTTCGGTGGTGCGTTGGCTTGTCCCCGGCTTGCCGCCGGCCCGCGGGGGACAAGTGCCGTCAGGATAGCGCGCGCGCGATCAGGATCTTCTGGATATCGCTGGTGCCTTCGTAGATCTGGCAGACGCGCACGTCGCGGTAGATGCGCTCGACCGGGAAATCGCTGACATAGCCATAGCCGCCGAACACCTGGATGGCGGCCGAGCAGACCGCCTCGGCCATCTCGCTGGCATACAGCTTGGCCATGGCGGCCTCCTTCAGGCACGCACGCCCGGCATCCCTGAGCGACGCGGCGTGCCAGACCATCTGGCGCGCCACCTCGATCTTGGTCGCCATCTCGGCCAGGCGGAACTGCACCGCCTGGTGCGCGAACAGCGGCTGGCCGAAGCTCTCGCGTTCCTTGGCGTAGGCCAGCGCCGCCTCGAAGGCGGCGCGCGCCATGCCGATGCTTTGCGAGGCAATGCCGATGCGGCCGCCCTCCAGCCCGGACAGGGCCATCTTGTAGCCGGCGCCCTCTTCGCCGAGCAGGTTGGCCGCCGGCACCCGGCAATCCTCGAACAGGATCTGCGCGGTGTCGGAAGAATGCTGGCCGAGCTTGTCCTCGATGCGCGCGACCACGTAGCCGGGCGTGGTGGTCGGCACCACGAAGGCGCTGATGCCKCGCTTGCCGGCCGCCTTGTCGGTCACCGCCAGCACGATCGCCACGTCGGCGTTCTGGCCGCTGGTGATGAACTGCTTGACGCCGTTGAGCACGTAGTGGTCGCCGTCGCGCACGGCGGCGGTACGCAGCGCGGAGGCGTCCGAGCCRACGTGCGGCTCGGTCAGGCAGAAGGCGCCCAGCATCTCGCCGCGCGCCAGCGGCACCAGCCACTGCTGCTTCTGCGCTTCGCTGGCGAAGGCCATCAACATGCTGCACACGGGGCAGTTGTTSACGCTGATGACGGTGGAGGTGCCGCCGTCGCCGGCCGCGATCTCCTCCAGGATCAGCGCGAGCGAGAGATAGTCCAGCCCGGCGCCGCCATACTGCTCCGGCACCGCCACGCCGTAGGCGCCGAGCGCGGCCAGCTCGCGGTGCACGGCCTTGGGAAAGACCTTGTCGCGGTCCCAGGCGGCGGCGTGCGGCGCGATTTCCTGCTGTGCGAACTGGCGCACGGCGTCGCGGATCATTTCCTGTTCGGGCGTGAGCAGCATGTCAGGTCACTGATGGCGTTGTGGTTGTGGTTGCGGTAAGAAAGGCGGTCGCCTGCGGCGCGGCGGGCGTGGCGCTTACCACGGGATCACGCCGCCGTCGTAGTTGCGGAAGCCGCCGTTGTCGTGCCGTGTCGCGCCGGCGATCACGCGGCGCATGCCGGCAACGCTCTGCTGGGGCGTGATGTCGGCTTCCTTGCCGCCCATGTCGGTCTGCACCCAGCCCGGGTGGAAGGCCAGGCAGGTAGCATGGCGCGCGTCGAGCGAGGCGGCCTTGAGCGCCGCGTTGGCTGCCGCCTTGCTGACGCGGTAGAGCCAACTGCGGTTGCTGTCCATGGCGCCGATGCTGCCCATGCGCGAGGCCAGCACCGCCAGCACGCCGCCCTGCCCCGAGCGGCCGGTCTCGACCATCGGCAACAGCAGGGGCAACGCCATCATCGGTCCCAGCACGTTCACATGCATCACCGCGTCGAAATCCTCGCGCGAGACCGGCTGCGCGCCTTCGGTGCGCGGGCCGATCACGCCGGCGTTGTAGACCGCCACGTCGAAGGATTCGCCGTCGAGCTTCCAGCCCAGTCCGGCAACCTGGCCMGCATCGGTCAGGTCGGCGCGCAGCGCCTCGGCACCGAGCGCTTCGATGGCCGCGATGCCATCGTCGCTGCGCGCCACGGCCAGCACGCGCCAGCCGTCGGCGCGGTACTGCCGCACGAATTCGAGACCGATGCCGCGCGAGGCACCAAGGATGAGAGCGGTAGGCAAGGCGTACTCCTTCTTGTTTGTCGGGTTTCAGGCAGGCGGCCACGCAGCGGCGGGCCGCCACGTTGCCGCCGGTGCGGCGGCGCTCAGACGATTTCCAGGCCCACGGCGGTGGCTTCGCCGCCGCCGATGCACAGGCTGGCCACGCCACGCTTGCCGCCGGTCTTGCGCAGCGCGCCGATCAGCGTGGCCATGATGCGGGCGCCCGAAGCACCGATGGGGTGACCGAGCGCACAGGCGCCACCGTGGATATTGACCCTGTCGTGCGGGATCTTGAGGTCGTGCATGGCGGCCATCGGCACCACCGCGAACGCTTCGTTGATCTCGAACAGGTCGACACTGTCGGTGGTCCAGCCGAGCTTGCGGTAGAGCTTGCCGATGGCCTCCACCGGCGCGGTGGTGAACCAGCCCGGTTCCTGCGCATGCGTGGTGTGACCGAGCAGGCGTGCCAGCGGTTCCAGGCCGAGGCGCTTCGCGGTGGATTCGCGCATCATCACCATCGCCGCGGCGCCGTCGTTGATCGACGAGGACGAGGCGGCGGTAATGGTGCCGTTCTTGGCAAAGGCGGGCTTGAGCGAAGGGATCTTGTCGAGCTTGATGCGGCGCGGGCCTTCGTCGGTGTCGATCACGGTGTCGCCACCGCGGCCCGGCACCGTCACCGCGGCGATCTCCCAGCGGAAATCGCCGCGCTCGGTGGCCTGCTGCGCGCGCCGCACGCTTTCCATGGCGAATTCGTCCTGCGCCGCACGGGTGAAGCCGTACTTGGCCGCGCAGTCCTCGCCGAAGGTACCCATCGAGCGCCCGCCCCCCTTCTCGTCGCGGATATAGGCGTCTTCCAGGCCGTCCAGCATCATGTGGTCGAAGATCATGCCGTGGCCGATGCGGTAGCCACTGCGGCCCTTGGGCACCAGGTAAGGCGCATTGGTCATGCTTTCCATGCCGCCCGCCACCGCGATCTCGAAGGCGCCCGCCACCAGCGCGTCATGCACGGTCATGGCGGCGCGCATGCCSGAKCCGCACATCTTGTTGACCGTGGTGCAGCCCACGCCCATCGTCAGGCCCGCGCCGAGGGCCGCCTGGCGCGCCGGCGCCTGGCCCTGCCCGGCGGGCAGCACGCAGCCGAACACCACTTCCTCGATCTGCTCCGGCGCCAGGCCGGCGCGCTCCACCGCGGCGCGGATGGCGGCCGAGCCGAGTTGCGGCGCGGTCAGCGCGGCGAACTCGCCCTGGAAGGCTGCCATTGGCGTGCGAGCCACGGATACGATGACAACGGGATCTTGCATGGAATGTCTCCAGTGATATTGGCAATGGCGGGCGGCAGGGCCGCCCTGTCTGTTATTCGCTGGTGCTGCGCCGCGTCGCTAGCGTCAGCGGATCGAAGCCTGCGGCGGATCGCCGAACTGGCGGTAGGCTGCGTCGAGCTGCTCGTGCAGTTCGTCGTTGTTGCTGGCGGCCATGCCGAGGTCGCGCAACAGGCCGTCGGACACGCCGTAGACCCAGCCGTGCACGGTGACTTCCTGCCCGCGGCTCCAGGCGTCCTGCAGCACCGTGGTCTGGCATACGTTGCTGACCTGCTCGATCACGTTGAGCTCGCACAGTCGCGTGTGGGCATCTTCCTCGCGGGTGATGGTGCCGAGGTAGGCGCCGTGCTTGTCGGCCACGTCGCGCACATGGCGCAGCCAGTTGTCGGCCAGGCCGATGCGCTGGCGCTTGAGCGCGACCTTCACGCCGCCGCAGCCGTAGTGGCCCACCACGGTGATATGGCGAACCTTGAGCACTTCCACCGCGAACTGGATCACCGACAGCGMGTTGAGGTCGCTGTGGGCAATCACGTTGGCGATATTGCGGTGGACGAACACTTCACCGGGCGCCAGGCCCAGGATCTGGTTGGCCGGCACGCGCGAGTCCGAGCAGCCGATCCACAGGTACTCGGGCGCCTGCTGGTTGGCCAGGCGCATGAAGAAACTGGGATCCTCGGCGTTGACGCGGTCGACCCACTCGCGGTTGTTGCGGAACAGCTGGGCGATGGCATCACTCATGCGACTCTCCTTGCGGGAACGGGTTCGCCAGTGGCGGGCGGCACGTCGCCAGGCAAGGCGCTAGCGTCGGCCGTGCCGTAGCGGTTGATAAAACGCTCTTTGACATCATAGGCATAGAAATCATGGATTTGACCGGCCAGCAGCCGGTCCTTGTGAGCCTGCCACATGKCAGGATCGAAGAAATCTTCGTGGTGACGCAGGAAGGCGGCRCGCACGCGCGGGTCGCCCAGCAGGAAGGTACCGTATGTCTCCGGGAAGATGTCGTGGCGGCCCACGCTGTACCAGGGCTCGCCGGACATCTCTTCTTCTTCGTTGCGCGGCTGCGGCACGCGACGGATATTGATATCCGTCAGGTACTCGATCTCGTCGTAGTCGTAGAACACCACGCGGCCGTGGCGCGTGACGCCGAAGTTCTTGTAGAGCATGTCGCCGGGGAAGATATTGGCGGCGATCAGTTCCTTGATGGCATTGCCGTATTCGACGATGCCATGCTCCACCTGCGCTTCCGTGCCCTCCTGCAGCCAGATATTGAGCGGCGTCATGCGGCGCTCGATGTAGACGTGGCGCACCACGATCTCCTCGCCGCCGTCCTTGCCGCGCTGGTATTCGATCATCGACGGCGCATGCAGCGTGAGCTCGGCCACCAGCGCATCGTCGAAGCGCGACAGCGGGAAGGCCACGTTGGAATACTCGAGCGTGTCGGCCATGCGGCCCACGCGGTCATGCCGCTTGACCAGCTGGTACTTCGACTTGACCAGCTCGCGCGTGGTTTCCTTGGGTGCCGGGTAGTAGTCCTTGATCACCTTGAACACATAGGGATACGAAGGCAGCGTAAACACCAGCATCACCAGGCCCTTGATGCCCGGCGCGCTGATGAACTTGTCCGACGAATGCTGCAGGTGGTGCAGGAAGTCCCGGTAGAACAGGTTCTTGCCCTGCTTCTGCAGCCCCAGCGAGGTATAGATTTCCGCCCGCGGCTTGCGCGGCATGATGTCGCGCAGGAAGGTGACGTAGGCCGAGGGAATCTCCATGTCGACCATGAAGTACGAATGCGTGAAGGAAAACAGGATCAGCAGCTGTTCCTTCTTGAGCAGCACCGTGTCTAGCGAGAGCTTGCCCTCGGGCGTGTGCACGATGGGAATGGCCAGCGGATAAGTACGGTCGGCGTTKAGCACGCGGCCGATGATGAAGGCCGATTTGTTGCGGAAGAACAGCGACGACAGCACATGGACCTGGAAATTCGGCGCGATGCGGAAGTCGCCGAAGTAATCGCTGAGCGCGCGCACCACGTAGTCGATGTCGCGCCGCAGATCCTCGAACGGCAGTTCGAGCTGGAAATTGTGGACGATGCGCTCGAAGCAGGCCGCCATGCCGATGCGGCTGCCCGGGTAATAGGCGCGGAACGTGGGCCGCGTCGGCGACTCCTCGTTCTCGATGTACTCGGTCGAGATGGCCGGGCGCACGAAGATGAAGTCGTTGTTGAAGTACGAGCGGTGCAGGATGCGCGTGCACACCGAGTTGAAGAAGGTCTCGGCCAGCTCGGGCTGGTGATGGTTGGTCAGCAGGCCGATGTAGTGCAGCTTGATCTGCTGCCAGATCTCGTCTTCGATGTTTTCCGCATCGTATTCGTCCTCCAGGATCAGGCTGGTCTCGCGCACGCGTTCGTTATAGAAGGCGATGCGGTCGCGCTGGAGCTGCTGCAGGCCGTGCCAGTCCGCCGCCTCGAAGCTCAGCTTGGCCTGGTGGCTGACTTCGCGGAACAGGCGGTAGTGCTTGTCGAACCCGTCCAGCATGGTGCGGGCCACGTCGTACGCGATCTGCGAGGACAGCAGCTTGGGGAAGTGAGACATGGCACGGGCCGGTGGCGAGGAAGAGACGACGACAAGTTCCGGAGATTGTAAATTGGTTCGGGAAACCGGCGCTGGCTGTTTGGTGCGATGGCCGGCGCAATGCCGGCCCCCGGCCAGGTGTCACGCCGGCATCACATGGTCTCGGCGTACAGTTCGCGCCCGATCAGCATGCGGCGGATCTCCGAGGTGCCGGCGCCGATCTCGTACAACTTGGCGTCGCGCCACAGGCGGCCCACCGGGTATTCGTTGATATAACCGTTGCCGCCCAGGATCTGCACCGATTCGCCGGCCATCCAGGTGGCTTTCTCGGCCGTGTACAGGATCACCGCGGCGCAGTCCTTGCGCACCTGGCGCACGT